>CAINVS010000041.1 GCA_903854205.1 uncultured Bacteroidota bacterium
AAAACCAATATATTTGGGGCTTCCTGAAGAAATCCATGCTTTAGTGGGGATTGAGGCGGGGATTATTATTTGACGACAAATTAATAGGAGAAATTTAAAAATTACATGAATATGTTCAGCTATTCCCTAATCCAACTTCAGATTATGTAAATATCAACATCAATGCTCCTGAGCAAGTATTTGAAATTCAAGTATTTGATGCCCCCTTATTTTTTTAACCCAAAAATATATAGCGATGACTATGTCATGGAATTGAATTGGCGGCATTGGTTCATTACAAACGTTAAACGGATATTGGTAAAGGTTGTATAAAAACTAAAAAATGTCTCCCCCGTTCGGAAGAGACATTTGATAAAGTTTTATGTATTTTAATCAATACTAATCGTTATAACAGAAATTACCTGCATTCAGAAGGGTTTCAGCAACCTGACGACGCAGTTTTTTTGTATTTACAAATTCATGTTTGGTGTAGCGTTTGATTGCCAGCATCAGCATGCGCAGGTTATCACCTTCAGCCCAAGCAGCGGCAGCATTTTTGGCACTGAAAGCCAGACGTTCCATTGCATCATTGATATATACCTGAGTCATAGCTACGCGGTCGCCGATGAAATCTTCGCCTTTTACAATCGCTAATTTTTTACAACGGAGGATAGCAGATTCACAAAGGTAGATTTCGCCCATCATGTCTGAAAGGTTCATCAGAATTTCCTGTTCTTTCTGCAGTTCCATCATCAGGTTTTGAACAGTAAGTCCTGCTACAGCTAGAAAACATTTTTTCATATTGCGCACATAGTTCATCTCAGTTTCGAGCAAACCGCTGCTTTCTCCACCCAAAGTTGGCATTGAAGCCAATTCTTTTTGGATGGCCATAGCCGGAGACATGAGGTCTATCTGACCACGCATAGCTTTTTTCAAAAGCATATCTACCGTCAGCATACGGTTGATCTCATTGGTGCCTTCAAAGATACGATTGATACGGCTGTCGCGATAAGCGCCGGCCATAGGTGCTTCTTCAGAATAACCCATACCGCCGTAAATTTGTAATCCTTCATCTACAGTGAAGCTTAGGCATTCTGAACCGCGTACTTTGAGGATCGCACATTCAATAGCATATTCTTCTGCAGCGCCCAAAAGCGCATCACCCAAAGATTTGCCTGCTTCTTTTTGTTTTTTCTCTTCGTGGTCAATTGCGCGACCGCAACGGTGCAATGCAGCTTCGGTAACCCAGGTACGGATAGCCTGTTCAGCAATTTTGTGTTGAATAGCACCAAAAGTGGAGATAGAAACGCCAAACTGTTTGCGCTCTTTTGCATATTGAATTGAGTGATCAATGACCGTTTTACAACCGCCCAAAACGCCTGCCGCCAATTTGATACGACCGATATTTAGAATGTTGAATGCTATTTTGTGGCCTTTTCCGATTTCGCCCAAAACATTGCCAACAGGTACTTTTACATTTTCGAAGAAAACCTGACGGGTAGAAGAGCCCTTGATGCCCATTTTAGCCTCTTCAGCGCCAAGGCTGAGGCCTTCCCAATTGCGTTCAACGATGAAACCCGTGAATTTGTCTCCGTCAACCTGAGCGAAAACAACAAATACATCGGCAAAACCGGCGTTGGTAATCCACATTTTCTGACCGTTCAGGATATAGTGTTGGCCATCTTCTGAAAGAATTGCTTTTGATTTTGCCGCCAAAGCATCTGAACCTGAACCGGGTTCTGTTAGGCAGTATGCAGCAAATTTCTCACCTGCAATAAGAGATGGAAGGTATTTTTGTTTTTGTTCCTCAGTGCCAAAGTAGAGAATTGGCAACATACCGATACCGATATGAGCGCCATAAGAAAGAGAGAAAGAACGTGTTTTTGCAAAATACTCTGTAACGGCAAGGTTGGTTTCAAAATCCTGCATGAATCCACCGTATTCTTCCGGAAATGCAGTACCTAAAATCCCCAATTCTCCGGCTTTACGAAGTAAACTTTTAGTCAGTTCTATATCAAGTTTTTCGATTTGGGCCGCATGTGGCATTACCTCTTTATCAATATACTCACGAACCATATTGAGCACCATGTTCTGTTCTTCTGTCATGTCATCCATAATGAACATGTAACGGGGATCTACCTCATTTACAATGAACTCTCCACCGCTGAGCACTTGCTTCAACTCTTTAGTTTCCATAATTTTTTAACAAATTTACAATTGATTGACTGATGATTTTTGTTGATCGAACAGCTTTATTTACTCAATGTACTAAAGTTGCTCATGTAGTTGAGGCTGAATGGCCAAAACCAAGCAAAAATATAATTTTATCTTGAAAATGCCAACCTTCCTTTGGGAAATAAGCAGAATGATACCAAATAAAAAAAGGTGCTAATGCTGACTTGTTTGCACAAAACAAAAAAAGCAGCGCATAGCGCTGCTTAAATCTATTTTGATCCTCTAAATTGATTGTTTTATTTTTCAATATACAAATCAATATTCAGGATATTGGCCAATGTCATGCTGCTTTCCCCTACATTATAGTCGAGTCGGTTGATAGAGAACGTCGAGGTAAATGTCTTTTTACCGTTTTTCTCACCGACAGTGGTTTCAAATGATACTGTTTTTGAAACATCTTTAATGGTAAGTGTGCCGGTTACTTTTATTTTTGTAGAAGAAATAGATGAAACTGAGGTAGACTCAAATTTCATAGTTTGATATTTAGCTTCATCAAAGAAATCGGCACCTTTCAGGTGTTTGTCACGAGCTGTATTGTTAGTATTTATTGAATTTATATTCACAATTCCGATAAATTTAGCGGCACTGAGATTGTCCTTGTCATAAGTGACATAGGGTTTGAAAGAACTGAAGTAGCCGGGTACAGTAAATCCTGCATTTTTAATTCGAAATTTGACTGAATTTTGTGCATTTGCGCAAATTCCAACAATTAAAAACATTAAAATAAAAAGTAATTTCTTCATAAGATTTGATTTATTCGGTGAGGTCTGTTGAATTAAAAAAATCAATCAGGATATTTTTTTAAGTGTTATTCAATTCGAGAGGTTAAAAGAATTGTCAGTCATTCAAATAAAACCAAATCATGTGCCTATTTTGCCATTTCATTTTACTTTGTTTAAAATATTTCAAAATAAGTATTATTTATATCAATAAAGTAGAAACAAGGCCTATTATCTGTCCAATTTTGCCTTTTGGACCCGGTTCATCTGGAAAAGCTGCACCTATTTTTTTTAACCTTTTCAATTTCAGAAGAAGAGATTCTACGCCCAAAATAAACGAATGATTTATGTTGTTACCACTCTAACTTTTTCAATTTTTTCATATTCTTTTGGTTTTTAAGCAAAAAAATGTAAATAATTTATTTAATTTTCTGAAGGTAATCTACTACAAGCATAGCTTTATCATCCAAGGCAGGTTGTTGCGGATAAAGTGAGTTTCTTTCTTCCAACCAGCTGAAATAACACTTTTCAAAATCTTCCATTTCGGAATGTTCCAGCCAGTAGAAATTTATATCTAAATGCACCGGTGCATTTACGCAGAATACGTTGCAAAGCAAGGTCTTAAAATCGGAATTTTGGAATCTTGAAGGCCATGCCGGCATGATAACAGACATACCCAAAGAATAGAAATCCTGATCAACTTTAACTTCTCTTCTTTCTTCCAGGAAGTAAGAAATATTGTTCTGAAGCGCTATGCTGCTGTTTTTGAAACTGTTGACATAATCCAAAATATCATCCAACTTATCGGAAGCACCTTCCTGAGTAAAAAAGCTTTCCGGGCAGCGGGCAATATATTGGTCATAATCCTTTAACAGCAGAGCAAAGGTGCCATCGGCATCTTGTCTGATTTCATAGTTTTCGCGCCTTATGGCAATCAGATCAATTTGATTACAGATATTTCTCTGATCATCAAAAGAACCCAATACGTAACTTTCCAATAAAATACGGTCCTGATCATTGATGAGTCTGAATCCGTGTCTGTCCTGTGCCTGTGGACGAAGTAAAATGTGTTCAACCAGATGTAAACCCTCTGTGAAGCGGTTAATCTGATTCAGGTATTTTATAATTCGACCAATCTCCTTTCTTGCAGAAAGTCGGGTAGTTGTTTCCCTTACTTTTACACAGCCAATCGATTTATTGCCTCTGTAGTAAATCGCGAAGAGTTCTTCTCCGTTTTTGTGAAGAGGCAGTATGATGAAATTATGGCTGAATACAGCGTTAGAAAGCAAGTCGTGAAGAAGTGTGTTTTTTGATTCGGCACGAAATACAAATCGCGAGCGATAATCCAAAGATTCATAAGCTGCGTCTCTTGTAAGCAGATCTTCTAAATCATTTTTCTCACCATCTGATCTGAAAGGATCTATTTTGCCATCAGGGAGTTCTAAAAACCCGCCATCCTCATCTGTTTTTAATTCATTTAGCAAATCTTTGGAATTGAGTTCATTTGACTCTTCTTCTTTCAGCTCTTTACCAATTTCTTTTGTTTCATCAAGAATTTTAAGCCGATAAAGTTCAGCCTCCAGGTCGAGATATCCTTCTTCCAGGTCCGGAGATTCAAAACTAAGCACATTTTCCCAAGGTTCAATGCCTTCAAAATCATTGCTGTTTTCAAAAATTCTTAGCAGGGACTCGTTACCGGTTCGGACAATTTGAAGTAGAAGGCATATACGTTTTTCGAGACCTGCAACTTCATTAGCAAGCACTTTTTGGGCCTTTTCACTGAATTTGGCATTGATTTCTTTGAATTTCTCGGCGATAATTTCAGGAATATCAAGACCATCCAATAGTTTTTTATTTTGAATATGTGCTACATCAGATGGAGCTTTATAATAGAGCGCCATGGTAAAGAAATCACCCTGATGTTCGCGCAAAGTATAGTTTAATCTCAATTTTAAGAATTGCTGGCGTATGACGTCGCGTTCTTCTTCATTTTGAAATTGTTTAATCAGTTCTTCAAAAATATCAGCCCAGGCCAATTCCTGTTGATGAATAACATGATAGAGTGCCAAATAATTAAAACCTTTGCTTCTGTTGCGGCTGATATCTACATAGTTTTTCAGAAATTCAATTTTGGCTTCAATTAGCCCCTGTTCCGGAGCTTTTTCACTGCTTTCCTCATTTATGCCGACATATTGGCTGACGCGGAGAAGGAAATCTGTGGTAAATTGTTCTCCGAAACGAGAGAGCAAGTGGTCCAAAACTCTGTTTCTGCGGTCGAAATAAGGGTCATATTCTGCCATGACCTCATCCAATTTACTTTTAAAGCTATCTCTGTCCTTTGTATTGATGATTTCATCCAAGTTTGGAACATCCTCAGGAATTTGACTGAAGTAAGTTTTCTTGAGGGTCTCATCCAAAGAAAAAAGTGTTCCAACATTTGAAAGTTGAGCCAAATAATTGGCCATCATCTGTTCAAAGAATAAAAGATAACCGCGTAACTGTTTGATCATTGCCAATCTTTCGCGGGTAGCACGAACATTGTTGGGTAAACCATATTTGTTCAGACCATAGGTGCCAGGAAAGGTATTCTGAATAGAGAAGTATTTTGGAATATCGTCATGTTTTAAGACGGAAGGATAGTCCTTTTCACTGTAAAGCATTTTGATCTGATATCCTTTTTTATATCGGGCATAGAGGGAAAATAGCAATTGATTTGCTGTGTTCAGATCAAGTTCATAGTTGAGATGACCGCGTTGAAAACGTATAGGGTAGGACTGCTTTTTCCAACGTTCATCAATAGTATCCATATCTAATATGGGATAGGTTTTGTCGGTAATTCTAATAACATCACCTTCAACAGGAAAGCCATCTTTCTCAACTTTGAAATAATTTATTCTCCTTACGCCGATTACGCTTGAAATGATTTCAACAATTTTAGATATATAAACTTCCTGACGCATAGGTCGTAAATCAGAAGATTTGATGATGCCGTGAACGGGTACAGGACCATCGAAAATTTCATCAACGGTATAACCTTCTTCAATCATTTCATCAATTGTATTATAATGGATCGAAGGGTTGAGATGCTCTTCAAGTTTGAATAGAATTTCGGCTAATACTTCTTCTGCAACGATGTCTGAACTAATGTCCAAGTCGGCATAAATCGTTATTTTATCAACATTCAGAATTTCAATATTCTCAATGTCTTCGCACAGATTTCTATGTTCATTGAATAAAGCAAAAACCTCAGCTTTGATTTTTTCCAAATCACGTAGACTTCGGAAGTTATCATCAATCTGAAGCAGAATTCTATAGAGGCCTTTAATGCCCTGCAGATTGTCGAAAACAGGTTCTACCCATGCATTTTTAACGGCGCGTACATTATCTATGATGAGTTTACGGTAATCGGTTACACTTACAGGATTGGTAGGCATGATTTCTGAAGCATCAAAAAATGTACTGTTCAATGCCTTGCGTTGATTACGGGAACGGGCATTGAGCAGGTCCTGAATTTTGAAATCGGTTCTGAATCCCAAATCTGCCAGTGCGTAACAAATCTGTTCTAAAATTGTAACCCCGGGGTCATGTGGGTTATAATCTGTCCAGATTTTACCTGAAAGCTGCTGTATGAGACTCATTCCTTCTTCCTTTAGGAAGAAAAAGTCCATACTGCGGTGTGCCGGGATTTCTTTTTCTATTTGCAGTGGTTTTTTGGCCATAAGGTTATTTATATAGGGGTTTCCGTTTTAACGGATAGAAAAGACATAATTTTTACCGAAGGGAAAAATGAGTTTATTTGTCTTTTTTTAATTGAAAATCATGCCCTTCATGCCCCGGTTCAATACCGAAAAGCTGCTGATTGGCCTGTTGATGTATATTTCCGATGATTTCATAGACCTGATTGAATGGCATTGATCCTAATGCTTTGATAATCAGGTTAACTTCTTCTACGCTGAATTGCAGATTGATTTTATCGTTATTCATGTTTCAGTACGTTTTTGGGCCGATTGAAGGAATAAAACATAGTCCCTTGCGAATTTAGGAAAAAAAATCATTTTACAAGGAACTTACTGTAAATATTAGTTCGGATAGGCAAAAAAATAGGACATGGGTCATCCTCGCGCGCAGATGCGCAAGATTTGACAACTTTTTAAAAGTTGTCAAATCTGTGCGGGGGCCTGCGCGCGAAAGACAGAGGTCAAAACCCCCAAGGGTTGTCCTTCAGCAATTTGAATTTAGCGCCAACCAAGTCAAAAAGCATATATTTGCCTGTCAAAATACCTTTATTGGATCTTCTGCCAAATCCGTCTTTAGATTTTCCGCTGCTAAAAAGAAGTCCGCATTCGCCACAGAATCCACTTTTACCTTTTATTTCAACATTATTCAGATCCTGCGGAAAATTCTCTTTGTTGTCATTGTAAAGCAGGTCGCCTTCGTAAATAAACCATTGGTTATCGCCAATTTTGAAATATTCCCGGAACTTTACATTTACCGGTACCTGGGAATTTTGAGGAAGTTGCAATTTTTCAAGCAGTTCCAGCCATTTTTCATTATTTACCTGATTGGCTTTTGGGTTTTTGGTCAATTCCTGTTCGACCAGATATTTGCCATAATAAATGTTGACCAGTTCCTGTTTATGAAATTTCTGATACATTGTTTTTATTTCAGACAGCGGAACATCTGAAAAATTATTTTCAAAATATCCTGTTATACCAATACTTTCGTAGCCATCAGGCATAGCGTATTGCATGAGAAATAACTGTTCCGCCCTATTATCTATTGTCACTTTAGCATTGTAATAGACTGAAACGGCAGTAGGTGCAGTGCCAAAAACATTTGTCAGATATTCTTTAAAATGCGGTATAGCGTTCTTTTTATCAATTAGTGGCTTTGCTGATTTTTTTGTTTCAGTTTCTATCTCCAGCATTAAACCCAAACGCTGCGCTATATAGGCATTCAGTTCAGAATAAAACTTTGTCTTAAACGTGTCTGTATAAAAGTAGGAATCGATTTTTTTGCAGGAAGGCAGATGTCTTTCCCCATCTTTAAAGGCTTTCCATCTGATTTCCCAGTCCAGTTTCTGATTGTTCCAAATATCCATTATTTGCCCATAATTGCCATTTTTAAGCATTTCAGCAAATTCATTCAGGGCATTTTCATAGTCATGCATAGAGTATGGTTTTGCTTCATGAAATGCCTCGGCAGCCGCAAGCGCATAATCGGGACAGTTAAAAAGGAACTGCCAGGTACCGCCGTTATTGGTCTGTGATATAAAAGTGCCGATGATGAAAATTGTTTTCTGAGGCTTTGTCAGCTTTTTCCAAACAGTATGAAAAGCCTTGTCAGCCAAAGTGCTGAGCGGTTTTTCAATGATCCATTGATGGTATTGCCAAAAGACATCTTCAGGGGGTTTTGTTCCTTTCTTCAGTTCTGACTGAAGTTCCAATACCTCATTGTTACTTATTTTATGAACATAAACTGTTTTGCGTGGTGATCCGTCTTTAAGCGAAAGCATTGTTGTAATGTTTGAAATAATAATGGAATTGAAAATGATATTAACCTGCCTTTTAGTTTTTTTGGTAATTTTGTGAGGAACAAGTCTTATCAAATGTATGAAAATATTAGAATTCTCCTTTGTTTTTTTGCTGCTAATGTCTTTTTTTTCCTGCGATACCCCGCAATCGGCATTTATCTATGAAGCTAAAGTGGAAAGTCTGAAAGTTTTCGGACTGAAAAGAGATACAGCTCATATTGGTATTACGCATGCCTATGAAGATTCATCATTGTATTGGCTGGCTACTTATAATAAGTTACAGGTAAAACCGGGAGTTTGCCTATTTAAGTTAGTAAACAATAAATTAAAATACCATTTTATTTCTCTTGGCCACAAGCAGGAAGCAATTATTGAAAATGTCATTTTCATAGATTTAACCAAAGATGGAGAGTCCGAAATGCTTGTATATATGCATTATAATTATGATTTTTCCTATCAAGGCAGGGAGTTGGTCATCTTTCAAAATCCATTTGATGAAAAAGCTGTTAAAGAAATTTTTGCTTTCCCATACGAGCAAATTTGGGAGCAGGCCAAAGATTTTGATACTACCTATGGTGTTCCACTAAACAATAAGCGAATTGCCAATAAAGCAGTAATCAGTTTTAATGAGGGGAAAATGCAGATCAAGGGGATTGTTGAAGGTAAAAAACTGCATCTGCTTGAGTACGAATGGGATCGATTTAAAGATGTATTCATTTTGAAATTGGATGAAGATTTACATGAAGCAGCTAAGGAAAAGAACAAATCCGAGAGTAAAAAAATTAAGGGTAAAAAAGTGTTGCTGCCTGTGGAAACGCATGAAGAGGACTGTAGTGGATTTATTCTGCAGGATTTGGATGGGAAATTGATAAAAATTCCCAAAAAAGTTAAAGATGCATTGCTCTGTTCTAAAGTATGCGACCTCTCCAATGACGGAAGTTTTTTGATTTACACCGATTTGAAAAAGGATGCAATCTGTCTATATAATTTTGAAAAAGAGAATATTACAACAATTTTAGAAGGCTTCAAGGCTAGAGAAGCTGTCTCAAATCCGGTATGGTTTAAAGAAAAAGGATGTTATTTTTTTGCTTTTGTTGCCATTGATTTAGATGAATATGATTCGGAATCAAGAATTTATGTTTATAAATACGATCAGGTTAAAAAAATATGGGTGGGTAAACATTATGACCGAAAAATGTTCTTCGAATGTAACAGTGATGGCAATTGTGCACCGAAGTGCGGGTATGATTTCAGATTTAGTCCAAGCGGCAATTTATTATACAGAATAAGGGAATCCGGGCATAATTTGGAGGATTATGGGGTTTTGAAATTATGATATATTGATGAGCGGATGTGTGGTTCTTGTCACAAGTGACGAGACAAGTTATGCGGATGATTGGATGTTGTTTTAATAAAAAAATCAAAACAGATATTCCACTGATTCGTCAAAAAATATTTCTGATTTGGCAAACCTGAAGTGGAGATAATATTATAAATGGTGTAAGCTGAATAAACCACATGATTGGTAATTCAACAAAACAATCCGAAAGGTGATAGCCTAAACAGGAACTGAAAAGCTAAAAATAAAAAATTGTTCAGATGAAGTGAGATACCTTTGGTAAGGTTTCAAACCATGGCAGAACGAAAAAGACCTCATTTTAACGCATTATTATTTTGCTCAATTACTTTTTATAAAATAATAAAGGTAACTTTGCGGCAAATTTCAAAGAAACAGACATGATCAATATCAACAACATTTATGTGCAGTATGGAGACCGCAGGGTTTTGGACAGAGTATCTTTTACTATCCAGGAACGCGACCGAATGGGTCTTACTGGAAGAAATGGAGCAGGAAAATCTACACTATTAAAAATTATTGCCGGGCAAATTATGCCCACAGAAGGTAATATTTCTTATCCAAGCACTACCACTATCGGTTTTTTGCATCAGGATATGTTTTTGCCGCAAGGCAAAACAGTTTTAGAGGAGGCAATGTCTGCTTTCGATGAAGTGCTTGTCGCTGAAAAACGACTTGCTGAAGTGGAGGCTGAACTGGCAGAGCGTACCGATTACGAGAGTGAGGCCTATATGGATCTCATTCATGAAATGACTGAACTCAACGATGAACTAGCTTCAATCGGTGGTGATAACATGCGTGTAGAATGCGAAAAAATCTTGATGGGTCTGGGTTTTAAAGTTACCGACTTCGCCCGTCAGACCACTGAATTTTCAGGCGGTTGGCAAATGCGTATCGAATTGGCCAAAATGCTCTTGAAACGTCCAAAGCTTTTGTTGCTGGACGAGCCGACCAATCACCTGGATATTGAGTCCATCATCTGGTTGGAGAATTTCTTGCAGCCTTATGAGGGAGCTGTTGTTGTCATTTCGCACGATAAAACATTTTTGGACAATGTAACCAAGCGCACAATCGAAATTGAACTCGGTAAAGTCCATGATTACAAGGCCAATTACTCAAGATATTTGGAACTGCGCTCCGAACGTCAGGCGCAGCTGCAGAGTTCCTTCGATTCCCAACAAAAAGATATTGCCCGTAAAGAAGCACTGGTTGATAAATTCCGCGCCAAGGCCAATAAAGCCAAAATGGCACAATCTCTTATCAAAGAATTAGATCGTATGGAGCGGATCGAGATGGAAACTACTGATAATAGCCGTATGCGTTTTCAATTTCCACCCTCTCCCCGTTCTGGTGAAGTAGCTATTAAGGTTGAAAATCTCACCAAAAAATATGGTGATTCTGTTATTTTGCAAGATATAGATCTGGACGTCATTCGTGGTGAGCGTATTGCCTTCATGGGTAAAAATGGCGAAGGTAAATCAACCCTTATCAAGCTGATTGTTGGTGATATTCTCCCATCTGGCGGTGTGGTGGAATTGGGGCATAATGTCTTTTTGGGCTATTATGCACAAAATCAGGCAGAGGCACTGGATCCTAAAATGACTGTTTTGGAGACTATGGAGAAAAATTCTCCCTTTGAATTGCGTCCAAGACTGCGCAACATCCTCGGTTCTTTTTTGTTTAGAGGGGAGGATGTCGATAAAAAAGTATCGGTGCTATCGGGAGGTGAACGTGCACGTCTGGCTATGGCCTGTATGCTGCTGCATCCAATCAATCTTTTAGTAATGGATGAACCTACGAATCACTTGGATATGTTGTCGAAAGCAATTTTGAAACAGGCGCTTTTTGAGTATGACGGTACGCTGATTGTGGTTTCTCACGACCGTGACTTTTTGGATGGTATGACTGATAAGGTAATTGAATTTGCCAATAGAAGTCTGATTACTTATTTGGGTGACCTGCAATACTTCCTAGAAAAACGTCAGTACGGTACACTCCGGGATGTGAGTCTCGGAAAATCCGGATTGAATACTTTTTTAAGTACCAATTCCAACACGACAACGACAACCACCCCTAAACTCGATGCCAACAGCAACGAGAATCAGGAACAGATCAAACGGGTTAAAAAAAATATTCAGAATGCTGAAAAGAAAATCAACCGTTTGGAAGAAGATCAGTCAAAATTGGAAATGATCATGGGCATTACCGAGAAATTCGGAACTGCTGAATACCAAAAAGCTGTGAGTCAGTACGAAGCCAATAAAAAAGAATTGGAAGCTGCTATGGCAGAGTGGGAGAGTGCTGAGATGGAGTTGGAGAAATATGTTTAGAAAGTATCAGGTATCAAGTATCAGGTATCAGGACTTTTCGATCTTGCTTGATATTTGTTTTAAATAATAATACATTTTAAGCAAATTAAAATCTTGATACCTGATACTTGATACCTGATACAAAAAATCAAAATTATGATACTATACAACGTTACCGTTAAAATTGACCATGAAGTCCATGATGAATGGCTGCAGTGGATGAGAGAAGTACATATACCTGAAGTAATGGCTTCCGGGCTTTTTTTGGAGCATCGTTTAGCAAGAGTCCTGCTTCAGGATGAAGAAGACGGCGTTACCTATTCTTTTCAATATACTTGCTCGGATATGTCTGCAATGCAGAAATATACCGGATTGCATGCTCCGTATTTGCAAAAGGCACATGCCGACCGATACAAGGATAAGTTTGTGGCTTTTAGAACATTACTTGAAGTGATTTAAAAAGATACACTAAAAAATCTTTTTAACAAGAAATAACAACTATCCATGAAGAAAATTATTTTGGTGGCCTTTATTTTCCTTACCAATTTAGGATTAAATTATGGACATACTAATAAACTAAATATTGGATTGGTTGGAAGTCCTAGCTTAACTACGCTTTATGGAGATTATTATAATAATCATTTGAACTAAGAAATAATTTGGGTTTGCTAGATATAAATAAAAACAATACCAACAACAATCCAAATGCAGGGATTAAAACTAATTCTACAAATCTTATCATGGGATTGCATTACAGAATTTAAAAAAGTCATAGTTAGTAGCTCCCACTTTTCAAATTAAATCCTAAGTATTCTTCTACTTGCGCCCAATTTTCAAATTTTCAAATCCTCAAATTCTCAAATTAACAATGGCAATACTTTCTATCCCCTCCCAAAACCGCAGTATTTCTGACCCTAATCAAATCAGAGCCTTTTTGGCGGAGCTTGGCGTTCATTTTGACCAATGGAAAGCTGAGGTTGAATTTTCTGATAATGCCGATCAGGATACTATTTTGAGGGCCTATGCATATGTACTGAAGCCTTATATGGAAATGAATGGTTATCATGTAGCCGATGTTATAAACATAAATGCTTCTACACCAAATTATGAGGCGTTACGTGCCAAGTTTTTAAGTGAGCATACACACACAGAAGACGAAGTTCGATTCTTTGTAGACGGTCAGGGTTATTTCTGGTTCAATGTTGAAGATGGAAAAACGCCTGTTTTTAATGTACTGCTTCAAGCAGGCGACCTTATCTCCGTTCCGGCCAATACAAAACATTGGTTCGATGCAGGTGAGCACAACCCTTTTGTGAAAACAATACGCATTTTTATTGATGCAAGCGGTTGGACACCTCACTATACTGGTTCTAAGATAGAGCAGGGGTTTTTATAATTATTGGGGTAGTAAATAGCTTTGAGTTCTTTATATTCAGTAAGTATGACAGTCATCAGGATAATGATTCTGCTGACTGTTTTTTGCTTAACTTACTGGACTATACATTATATTGTAAGATTCTCCGCTGGAGCTTTGTTTCAATTGTGTTTGTCTTTTCTACAAAGTTATTGCTCCTTCGGAGCTGAAAACTACAAAAAAATCAATGTAATTATGTATTATGAAAGCCCCTTCTCGGCTACATTTCTGGAGTAGAAAAACCGGATAATTTTTGGCATGGCAGTTACAGGTCCAAATTTTCAGGTTTACAACTTTGCAATGCAAAATCCCCATCGACGCGAGATCTTTGTAGCGCCGTGAGCGGCATCTTTTTAAAAAACATGTACAAAAAAAGCCTCCGTTGCATCAATGCAGCGGAGGCTTTTGTATTACAATGTTTTATGAATTACATTGTTTTTCTGTCTTTATCGTCTTCCTCTTCTTCAGCTTTTTCCATTTCATTCTTGATATTATCGCGATCCAAATAGAGTTTATTGACTAATTTAGAAAGTACTTTGAGACTGTTATCATCTTTGTTTTTCAAAGTGATCATAACTTTAGCATCTTCAGTAGAAATAACGCCGGTTGTAGCAACAAGTTCGTTGTATTTGCTCAACATTTTGAAAACATTGGACATAGCAGGAATGCCCATTGTACCAATTGGCATATCTTCGAGTGAGGAAAGAAGTTGACCATAGTCAACATGACCGCTCATCCAACCTTTAGACATATCGGCATAGTATTGCTTTTCTACAGCTTCGTCACCTTTGTATCCTCCGGCTTCGATTTTATCCAAAATACTTAGGTCGTTAGAAACGATGAAAACATTATTTTTAAAGATAGCCTGAACATCTTTGCTTGCAGCACTCATATAACGGTTGCCGCTTTTTTTGATTTCACCTGCGCCCAATTCTTTACTTGCAGTCATCAGCTTTTCGAAAAGTTCTGCTTTATCAAAAGAGATAGCTACTACCATTTTTTGAGCTTTCAAAGCATCAGTTGCAGCCGGATCGGCATATGAAGCAAATGCGACCTCGCCTTTAAAACCTTTAGCGATTTCTTCCAAAGTGAGTCCCATGCTGCTCAGATAGCTGTCAGCCATGCCATCGAGGCTACGGTTTTTCAATACTTTTTGAACACCTTTCATATCAAGTCCCATCATAGTGAGCGCATTGAGGTGTTTTTTAGGAAAATAAGCAGAGAAGTCTGTTTCGATTTTCTTTTTGAAGATGATACCATATTCTTTCTCAATATCAGGATTCATTTTATAGGAAATGCCAGACTCCATTTCACCTTTTTTGAAGTCATAGTACATAGCTACAGTGTTGCCGTCAAGTGATTTTTCTGTAAGACCAAGGAAGGAAATCTGTTTGATCATAGTAGACATGCTCTCATCATCTTTCAACATTTTCACGATGGGGTCAGATTGAACCCAAAGCATTACATCATGACCTTCTGCTTTGTCTGCTTTGAAGTTTTTGTTGGTTAAAATGCTCTCTTTGCGTTTTGAATCGAAAACATTAGCCAAAACATCTTTAGCACCTGCTTTTGAAGAAACTACGATGACAACCATTTTCTTGTCCCAACCGATTCCGATATTCATATCGTCTTCTTTGCGCTCGATGAATTTAAATTCTTTGGCATCCTCAATTTTTTTGAAAGGAGAATCTTCTTTGGACTTTGCAGATTTTTCAAAAACTGCTTCGAGGTCTTTTACGTTTTTGACAGGGAGCAAAATACCGAAAGTAAAGTCTTTTTGGCCTTTTACATCTAAATACATACAGAATTGACCATTTGTTGCAATTCCTGAAGATTCGGGATTTTCCAAAATTTGTTTTGCCATATCATCTTTGGCTTCTGAGATCATACTTTTGAAAATCTCAGATTTTTTGAAATCTTCATAGTCCAGTTTATTCATCAATTGACCTACATTAACCACAGCAATACCAACAGCATCAGCAGGGATTCTTTTCAGAACGTTGGTGACGCCGAACGCGGAATCACCTTGTTTGTTGCCGCATGAGGCAGAAAATAGTGTTAGCATAGCAACAGCTGCAAGCATCAGAAATGAAAAACGATTAGTTTTCATGTTTTGGTTTTTGATTTTCAATACAACTCTAATGGTTTAATACCTTAAGAATGTAAGATGTGAATTAAATATTTTGTTTAAATTTAGACGATAACAATTTTTAAAAAATAAAAATTGCAGATTGATTCGCAAAATTACAAACTTTAGGCCATTCTTATTATTTTGAAAATTATTTTTTGTTAATTTTTAAATTAAATACACTTAACTTTTTAGTTAAAACTTAATGTGCTTAGCCTATGATTTTCAACTAAATGTTTCGTTAAAGAAAGGGCGCTGCCATTAACTTAATGCCAATGGATAGTTAGTCTATTATTACTTTGTACTTTTTTAGAAATTTACTATATTGTGCTCAAAGTTTAAAGTTAGATGGTTTGATTTTTATCTGATTGAAATTTAATTGCTAAACATTTTTTAGAATTTATTTCTTAATCATGCACCAAAAATGAAGATCAAAGCATCTATGTTTTTAGCGTTCGGAATTTTACAGTTTTTCGAATTTTAAAACACACATACACAACATTCTCAACAAATTAGCTATAGTTGATTTTGAGCGAACAGGAACTCTTAGAAGGATGTAGGAAAGGCGAAAGACGAGCTCAGAAAGCCCTTTACGATAAATTTTCTTCAAAAATGTTTGGAGTATGCAAGCGCTATGTTAAAACCATAGAAAATGCAGAAGAAGTAATGGTCGAGGCATTCTGTAAAATTTTTCAGAAAATCGATCTATACTCTGGCCAGGGCAGTTTTGAAGGCTGGATTCGTCGTGTAGTTATTAACGAAGCTTTGATGTTTCTCCGCAAAAATTACAGATTTAACGAGCATATAGATATAACTGAAGTGCCTGTACAGGCAGTTCATGTTACTATTGAAGATGAGCTTTCAGCCGCTGAAATCATGCTTTTGCTGGAACAGTTGCCTACAGGCTACCGTACAGTATTCAACTTATATGTATTGGAAGGATTCAAACACAAGGAAATTGCTGAATTGCTTGGAATAAGTATCAATACCTCCAAATCTCAATTAATTCTTGCTAAAAAGCGTTTGAGAGATTTAGTGGAACAGGCAGCCGTTATTAGAACGGGCGGAAATGCTGAAGCTTAATTCAATTAAAAGACACAATAAAATTAAACAATACCCCATCGATCAAATTATACAAAACTTCAATTATATAAAGCCTTGAAAAATATCGACGAAATTAGCAGAGAGGACTATATCTCCAAGCTTTTTATTGACAATGAACACAAATTGGACGAAAGCCCTTCGGGTGATCTTTGGAGTCGTATCGAGACAAAACTCGAACAGACTTCACTATCTTCCGGGAAAGAGAATTTACCGCGAACAACAATCGCTGCAAGAAAAGGAATTATTATGAGAATGGTTCCTTATATAGCGGCAGCCTCAGTCCTGATCATTATTTCAGTAGCAATATCGCTCTTTCAGTGGCCTAAGCAGAACAACACTCTGGCAGAATCTAAAGAAGAGGTAGAGGATGTAGATCTTCCTACGGCCAAATCCGAGACAATACCTATCATTCCATCTGATAAAGATTCTGCTTTTGAAGAAGAAGATCAGCGCCAGAAAATTAAAATGCTTCAGGAAGCCAAAAAACAAGCAGGTAAAGAAAGTAAAAATGCGGAAGCCTCAGTCGAAAAATATGGCCTCGACATAATCACAATAAATGAAAAGTCAAATGATGTGATTACTATGACTCCTGAACCGGCAAAGGATGAAGAGGATAATTCTTTTATCTCAAGGCCCCGCGCAGAATACAACGATTTTTCTACCACAAATGGCAATGTATCAAACAGCCCACAAATTGTTCCACGTTCCGATTATCAAAATCAAAACCGCAATTATGCTAATCCGCCAAGTGCCGATCCCGCAATGGCCGATAAAATTGAATCATACATTAAGGGAAAGGAAAACATGTCAACCAAAAAAGGCAATGAATCGAAAACGCAATCCCGCATCAAAAATAAATCTGTCAAATCGCTACAGTCAAATCAGCAGCTAGATTCACATCTCAAAATTTTTGAATGGCTGCTCGGGCAATGGACTGATGAAGAGGAAGAGGGTGGAATCGCCTATGAAAACTGGCGTTGGATAAATGCAAACACTATAGAAGGTATAGGAACCAAAATAAAAGAAAATAACAAAATTTTTGAAGAACGGCTCAGTATCTATTATGACAATTCATTGAAACAGGTGTTCCTGAAAATGCAGATTGACGATACAAAAAATCAAGTGATCTATATGCTTTCTTCTTTCGATACCGAAAGAATTGTATTTGAACAGAATGAAGATCCGGGCATTCCCAATAAGGTAATTTTTCAGCGTCATTTAAACGGTTATTCTACAACCATCGCTTTCGATCAGGGTTTTCTCAAACCGGCCCAACAATCCTATCTTGATCATCGCAATAGAGTTTCAAATGTTAAAGCATTACGTATTTTAAATCGCAGCGAAGAAAAATAAAGAAGAACTAAGCTATTAAAAAACTAAACCGCTAATGTATACGTACATCTGCGGTTTGTTTTTTTAAATTTAAAATTCTATCTTTGCCAATTACTAATAACTCTATTCTGAAAATGGAAGATACCTACAGACATAAAGGATTGAGAAAAAGACTGGTCGAAAGTATCCGACAAAAAGGCATAAATGATGAAAATGTTTTGGAGGCAATGAATAAAATTCCAAGACATTTCTTTTTGGACAAAGCTTTTGAAGAAATGGCTTATGAAGATCAAGCAATGCCTATCGAAGAAGGTCAAACCATTTCACAGCCTTTCACAGTTGCTTATCAGTCTCAGTTACTTGAAGTTCGAAAAAGAAGCAAAGTTTTGGAAATTGGTACCGGATCAGGTTATCAGTCGGCAATTTTGGGTGCCATAGGTGCAAGGGTTTATACAATAGAGCGTCATGAGGCACTTTATCTTAAAGCCAAGGCTATGCTCGATTCTCTGCAAATGTCGAATGTGCGATGTTATTACGGTGACGGTATCAAAGGACTTGGTGAGTTTGCCCCATTTGACAGAATTTTATTAACTTGTGCAGCGACTGAGGTTCCTGAAGCATTACTGAATCAATTGGCTATAGGAGGAATCATGGTAATTCCTTTAGGCAGTCAGAAAGAACAGACTATGACAAGAATAAAAAAAATAGCTGAAAGTGAATACAATTACGAAGAATTTGATAATTTTAAATTTGTACCCCTTTTAAGCGGGAAAAATTCAAAACAATAATATCATAAAACCGAAAATTATCCGTTATCATTTTTTTCGAAATTATCTTTTTGAATGTTTCTCTTATTACTCATCATATTTTATAGTGCCGCTTTCTGTTTTCTGATAACAAAAACCGGATATTTTAAGATAAAAGAACTTTCTGTTCCTTTTATCTGTGGAGTATTTCTATTGAAAATACTGGTGGGGATTTTATATGGGCATATTCACAATGTATATTTTGGAGGAGTTGATACCTACGATTATTTCAATGCATCGGCAGAAATTGCCAAAAGTTTTTTTAATTACCCTTCCTATTATATACAGACTTGGCTGATGATGGACCCTGAGGTTCCCGATGCTGCTAACGTTTTTATCTATCCTAAATGGGAATGTGTTGAAAAAGATTTTGGAACCTATCTGCTCATCCACATTCACGCCCTCCCACAGCTATTCTCTTTTGGTAATTACAATGTACACATAGTATTTGTCGCTATGTTAGGTCTTTTTGCCAGTCTAAATTTTTACAAGGCACTGAAAGATAACATGCAGATACCACAACCGCTGCTCGTTTTTACCAGTTTTTTCATGCCCTCAGTCCTATTTTGGACAGCAGGACTGCACAAAGATGTTTGGATTTATTTCGGGATAAGCCTGGTGCTTTTAAGCCTCAGTAAATTTGCTGTCAGAAAAAACTTAGCTGTTTTTGAGCTGTTTTTGGGACTTTTTATTGTAGCCTCATTCAGATATTATCTCATTCCATTGCTGTTTCCTGCTATTATAGCCTTTGTATGGTCCGTTTATCGGCCCAATAACAGTCCTCTATATAAATTCAGCCTTGTTTATTTAGTGCTTCTTGGCTTTGTAGTACTTTTGGAAATGACTGGCAGCTATCCGATTATGAATTTAGTTGCTGAAAGACAACAGGAGTTTCTGAACGAACCCGGTTCTTCGGCTATAAAAGGAATCAGTCCTTTGGAACCAACCTTTTTAGGCCTTTTAAGTTCTCTTCCTCAAGCTGTTTTTAATGTCTGTTTCAGACCATTTCTTTGGGACTGTAAAGATTTATTGCAGGGGATTGCTGCAGTCGAAATCATACTTTTTTGGATAGTAGCACTGTTTACCTTGCCTTTCAGAAGGGTTACTTCTCCTTCAAATCCAATGAGTTATTTCCTTTTTTTCTATGCTGTCGGAAACTTATTGCTGATCGGACTCTTGGTGAGTAATGTTGGGACAATCGTCAGATATCGTGCCATAGCTCTTGCTTTCCTTTCAGTGGTAATTCTGCAAGCCTTTAATTATATCCGAATAGGATTGAAGCAACGTCAGAATTTGATCTCAGGAAAAAATGCCATGAATCGAAAAAAAGCAGGACAGTTTAAATTGTTCCCCTAATTTTTAAGCGCTTCAATCTTTTCCATCAGCCAATCCAGATTGGCCTGCGGCTGATATTTTTTTAGGGCTTCCTCCAAGCTTACTATTCCTTTTCGCTGTACAGAATCGGTCAAAAAATCCCAATCCTGTGAGAGGGAAATTATTTTTTTCGCAAGCTTCAGCATATTCAAATTCGACAGTTTTCTATATTCTGAAAGGCTTTTGCTCCTTTCGACCAATTGTCTGAAGGCCGAAATCAGTGATATACCGGTTTCCCATTCGCCTAATTCATAGTAGCTTTTCAACTGAATAATTTTTGAACCCAGCTGATAGGACTCATCTGTAAAGTTTACTTGCTGTAATAGTTGCAGCGCCATTTTGTAGTCTTTGGCAGCAAAATAAAACGCAGCAAGATTGTAGTTGAAAGCATTGTCGCGCACAAATTCCGGCAGTTTGTCCCTATAGTTTCTGATAAATTCCTCTGCCCAATTGAGTTCATCTGCCCTAAGGGCAACTGTGACTATGTTTTTATAGTCCCATTCGGGTAATATTCCATCCATCATTAGTATTTCATTGTCAAGCAGGAATCGGTGCAGATCAAGAAATTCCATGTACCAGTCGGGACGGCCGCTGTTAAGGTGACGAATAATGTAATTGATCACATAGTCGAACTGTACCTTTGTTTCCTCCTGTTTGAAGTTTCCCAAATGCTTTTTTAACAAGACTTTTACTTCCCGATAGTCTTCCTCAAGACCACTGACCAGCATTTTTAATATGCCGAAATAAACCTCAATAGAATGAATTTTTGAAAAGCGTGCCCAATCTCTTTCTATCGCCTCAAGGAGTCCAGAAAGTTCCCAACTTTTATAATCGGCTTTGATGACAATGTTTCGGCTGTACATATCGCAGGCAGCTTTCAATTTTTCGGAGATATAAAAAGAGTCAAGACTGTCTGATTTTAACTGCAAATTTTCATCATATTGGCGCATTTGCTGAGCTATAAATAAAGCATCGGACTCTTTATAAAATTGAAAATATGCTTCCTGTTCATCGCCCCTAAATTGGTTCTTATCTCTGAGTATCAGGTATTGTTTTTTTACAGTCTGCCATTGTTTCAGTTCATTACGCTTTCTCAGCTCCGCCATTGTAAAACATTTCTGTTCCAAAATCTTTTCTTCAAAATGCAGCTGGGCAAGATAGCCGTTCATTAGTTCCAATAAATTGGATTGTAAGGTGTATATTCTTTGTTCCGAATACTTATCTTTGGGAAATATGATTTCAAAAGCATCTTTTTTATCTAATGCTTTGTCTTCAAAGTGAGGTGCGGATTTTAATATATAGTCGCAAAGTACTTTTACAGCTTCGTGTTTATTGAAAAAGGGAGAATTTACATATTCCCGGAAGCGGCTTCGCTCTCTTGTGTTAAGTGAACGCAAAATGGATATAAGTTTAGAATCTTTCATCGGAAAGAAATTTTTGTAAATCTATTTTCAGTACAAAAAATAAAATATTAGAATATATAATCAAAGATGCAGATAAATAAAGCATTTTTATAAAATTATAACGAATAAATAAATTAGAATGTGAATTATTTGTACTTTTTTATGATGGCTTCCTTATATACTTTTGTAATATGAAAATCTGAATAAGTCCTTCAGCCCTTCAAAAATGGTCGTCACAATTTCGGAACCCAAAATAAAGCTATCAGAATATGAATTACAAAACAATATCCAACTTATTCCCGACCAATAGTCTGATTGCAGCACTTAAGTTGCTTTCGCTCTGTTTGTTGTTATCACTTTTTACAGAAAAGGCAGTTGCTTCACACATCGTGGGAGCTGAAATGTATTATGATTGTCTTGGGTCCAATCAATACAGAGTTTATCTTGTCATTTACCGCGATTGCAATGGGTTAACCTTGGGCAGCACACAGTCTGTATCTATAAATAGCTGTGGTACGCCATCTGGTTCATCTCTAAGTTTACAAGGCGGATATCCCGAGGATAAATCTCCAATCTGTTCCTCAGCAAATTCTGTTTGTACAGGCGGAGGAGCACCCGGAATTGATAAGTGGCTCTATCAGGGTATAGTAACTCTGCCGGCGGGTTGTAACAATATCAAAATTTCTTTTTCCTCTTGTTGTTGGTCAGGGGCAATTACCACCCTTTTGAATCCAAGTGCAGATAATGTTTTCACAGAAATTTTGATTAATAATACAGTTGCCAACTGTAACAGTTCCCCTCGTTTTAGTAATGAACCTTTGTTTTATACCTGCCGTAATCAGCAAATCTTTAATAGTTATAATGCACAGGATATCAATGGAGATTCTTTACGTTATGTATTGGTAAATTGTCAGACTTCCTCCGGAAATTCCGTAATATATGGAGCAGGTTATTCAGGAGTAAATCCCTTCAGTTCAGCAGGTATTAGTATAAATCCTGCCACTGGGGCAATATCCTCAACACCAACTGCTTTACAGAATTCTATTATTTGCGTAAGAGTTGACGAATACCGAAATGGTGTAAAAATTGGGGAACAGACTAGAGTAACACAGCTCAATATTCAAAACTGTACGAACAATACACCTTTGGTCAGTCCAACAACTTTGGTTAATTTTACACAAAATGCCTGTGTTGGCGCTTCACCTGTTTGTTTCGATGTCATCGCTTATTTACCCGGTACAGACAGTGTCTTTTTAAGTTGGGACAACAGCATTCCCGGTAGTCTTACGCAGCAAAGAATCAGTGAAGACAGTATTCTTGCAACTTTTTGCTGGACACCCTCCACAGCAGGCACCCGTTATTTCACAATGACTGCAAATAATAATGCCTGTCCGGTTATCGGAAAAAATACTTTTACTTTCACATTGAACGCCGGAAATCAAAATCTCCCCATTAGCGTCCAAAATGATATTGTTAGCTGTTTTGGGTCTAATGATGGCGTCTTGAATGCTATTGCCAACGGAACAGCGCCTTATGCTTTTGTTTGGAATAATGGGGCTACCAACAATAATATATCCGGACTTTCTGCCGGAACCTATACTGTGTCTGCCGTTGACGTAAATGGTTGCAGCGGCAGTTACACTGCGACTGTGACTCAACCTGCACAATTATCCGTTTCAATAACCACTAACAATGTTTCCTGCTTTGGTGGAATCGATGGTTCAGCAACCGCTACAGCTATTGGAGGGACAATTCCCTACAGTTATACATGGCCTAGTGGTCAAACAACTTCGCAAATTACTGTTTTGCCTGCTGGAACTTACTCAGCGGCTACTGCAACTGATGCAAATGGCTGCCAGGCAGTTTCAGGTAACTTTACCATCACTCAGCCTACAGCACTCACGGTATCCATACCATCTCAAACCAATATTACCTGCTTTGGCGGAACAGATGGTGGTGCCACTGCAATGGCCTTGGGTGGAACAGCCCCTTATGCTTATGTTGGGGTACTTCTCCCATGCAGAATATGCCCACAGTTGTCGGAATCCCGATAGGAGCTTATTGTTTGACTGTGACCGATATGAATGGCTGTACAGCTACAAACTGCATAACATTGACACAGCCGTCTGCATTTACGGCCTCTGTCAGTGGTCAAAGCAATTCTACCTGCAATGGTACTGCAGATGCGGCTATGACAATTATAGCCAATGGAGGCTCCTCTCCATATTTGTTTATCTGGAGCAACGGACAAACTACTGGGACTAATACCATGACCGGACTTTCTGCTGGAGTCCACTGTGTAACTGTAATGGATGCCAATAACTGTACTGCACAGACCTGTGCAACAATAACACAGCCTTCAGCTATTAGCATCAGCTTTATCTCTCAGACCAATGTCAGTTGTTTTGGAGGTAATAATGGCGCTGTAACGGCTGTTGCCAGCAATGGTGCAGGTGCTTACATTTATCTTTGGAATAACGGTAATGCCATTCCAAACCCAACAGGTTTGCCTGCCGGACAGCATTGTGTCACAGTTGTTGATGCCAACGGTTGTATGGCAGATGCCTGTGTCACTATTTCAGAACCGTCTGCAATAACATTATCTGCCTCAGTTGTACAAATGAGCTGTGCCCTTAATGATGGTCAGGTTTCCGCAACTGTCAGCGGCGGAGCGGGATTATATACTTTTTACTGGTCGGGAACCGGTGGATTCAATTCTAACACAGCGACTAATTCCGGACTTTTAGCCGGAACTTATAGCCTCACTGTTACAGATTTGAACGGCTGTACAGCAACAGTTGCTCCTCAGGTGATCAATGCTGTGAATTTGACTTTTGGCAATGGAAGCTATATTGTGGCTCCCGATTCAATTCTTGATTTTTCTGTTCAGGTTCCGGCAGGTTCATTATCACATTATATATTGCAAAATCCGACGCATGGTACTATACAGCAACAATTTGGCGGAGATTATATTTATACTCCCTCAAGTCCGGCGGAACTTTATGATACAACTGTCATTAGGGTATGCGATGGTACTGATGCTATTGAAACTACAGTAATCATAGGCATTGCAGGTTGTGTTTGGGCAGGAGATACCGACACCAATCAGCTGGTAAATAATTTTGACCTTCTGCCTATCGGTCAGCACTATGGTTTGGCCGGGAACAGTCGCCCCAATGCAGGTATCGATTGGGATTGTGAGCCAATGACAAATTGGACTGCAGTTAGCGGAGCGCCTAATCCAAAACATTCGGATACTAATGGAGACGGATTTATAGATGATAATGACACCTTGGCGATAACTCAAAACTGGGGGCAACTTTATCTGAGGAGTCAGTTTACAACTCAGGGCGGAGTACCTATTTATGTGGATACGGCAAGCACTGTTCCGGGCGATACACTTTCTCTTTCCATTATTTTGGGAACAGGATCTCAACCAGCAGCAGGCGTTTATGGTGTTGCCTTTACAGTAGAGTATGACAATACTTTGATTGACTCAAACACCGTAGCTATAGGATTCGTCGGATCCTGGTTAGGCAATAAAGGTGTTGACATGATCACCATTTTTAAAGATTTTTACAACATTGGAGAGGTTGAAATCGGCATTGTCAGAACGGATCATAATTCCCGTACCAACTCTGGCGCTATTGGACAAATTGTGTTCACTATCAAAGATGATGTTTTGAAACGTGCCAATCGTCGACTCGATTTTATGATTAAAGACATCAGAATGATAGACAGTTTGGGCAATGAAATGCCGGTGAGTCCTGAGCCCAGCTCTGTTTTGATCCAAACGCCTTCAGCTGTTGATCAGCTTTCCGATGCAGTGGATTTTAATCTTTTCCCGAATCCGGCAAACGAAATGATTAGATTGCAATTGCCTGCAAATGAGGACCAATTCATACGCCTCTATGACAGCCGCGGAGCCCTGCTTCAAAGTCTGCAGCTGAATGGAAAAAGCAGTCACGAACTCGATCTTAGAAAAATGCCTTCCGGAAATTATTTCCTGCAACTGCAGACAGAAAGGGGAGTAGTGACTAAGAAATTTGTAAAAATATAAGACTAAAAATTCAATCAAATTGTTCCGATTTCAAAGCCGCCAAGAAATGGGCGGCTTTTTTGTGGGATTTGTTTACTATCATTAGAAAATATAATTTTTATTACTGTCCTATAGCAGATTTAGTTTATTCTGTCTAACAATTAAATTTGAGATTCTCAGTCAGAAATCATAGATTTGATTATGATTGTGAAAAACTAAAACCCAATGAAGCCTAAATTTGAAATTGAAAGGTTGAAAGAGATGACCTACCCTGAATATCTCAAAGCACTAAAGAAGGAAGTAAAACGAGCGTCTGTACTAGGACGCACGGAATTTGTCGTTTTGAGCGACTTTAGTTTTAAAGAAGATACTGATACTAAATCAGCCTTAATATTTGGCGAGTTTAGCGGTAAGTTGCAAAAATTCTACAATCAACAAAAAAAGTATAGAAGTTCTGAAAAAGACTTTGGCCGTGGGGTTGCTTACTTTGAGGAAAATGTTGATGGAACTACAACGCTTCATTTGGGAATTGAAGCAGGTAAGGCCAAAGCAACAAGGATAAAGAAAAATGGTAAAAAAATATTCAATGCAAAAGAAGATAAATCGAAGTTGAAAGAGGTAGTCGATAAAAATGAAACTAAAACTGAAAGCCTTCAATCGGATGCCTTCAATTATCAAAAAACAGCTGAAAAAGCCTACAACTATATTTTTGAAAATCTGAATCTAAATAAACCTATAGTAGTGGGAGTTGATCATACGTACAATACAAAAGTAGTTAATGGTAAACTGAAGTCATCAAGTAGTGAAGGAGGATACAATAATTATAAAACGACAGATCACTTTATTGTAATTATTGGCAAAGGTATGGAAAATGGCGTTCCATATTTTGTATATATAGATCCAGGAAGTAAAATAAATGGAAATGATAACCAATCAAATCGCCTCTATCCTCTTTGGAAAGGAGGCGAGATGTACTGGTACGACCCAAACCCCGCATGGGCAGGAGCTGGCACCTATTGTTTAACCGCAGTTTGCCAATTCAAATAAAATGAAAATCAGGCTTATGCTTATTGCATGCATATCTTCCTTTTTATTATAAAATTGTACCAACCCTGTTTCAATCAATCAGGAAGAATCAAAGGTTAGTGATACTATAATGATAGCATCAACAAAGGACACAAGCGTCAATTCTAATATTATAATTGATGCAACTGTACCTTATTATCGTTCTTATAAAGTGTTTGATTATGATCAAAATAAATGGTTGGAAAATTTATGGACTATTGGTAAGGATGCTCAGAAAATAAACGGATATAAAGACTATTCCTATATACATCCCTACTTGATAATTGATTATCTTAGGTTTAATACCCAAGATAGCATCAAAAAAACCTGCTGGGCTTTAGTTATTGGATATGAAGGTAACAGTGAAGCTGTTATTAAAGAAGCTTATTTTGTGTTGGATTTTGAAAAACATCTGGCATCTATCTCTAACAAAATAGAGAGGAATGCAAATAATATGGAGTTTGCGGAATTTGTAGTACAGGATACTTTTATACTTTACAAGATAGTTAATGAAAATCAAATTTATATGGATAAGCGAAAAGGGCTAATAGGAAATTCCATATTTCCCGGAGGGGAATTTATTGAACCATATAAAGATAAATACTTTATTCTGGGTCAACCCAAATATAAACTCATTCGAAAAAAATAACAATTTTAACAAAGGCTTGGAAAATAGGAGGGCACTGAAAAAGTCCTTTAATATTTTAAGCACTTTAGAAAAATAAAATAAAGGCTCTGAGAATCGACTGTACGAGAGTAGTTGTGCGTCCCGACCCAAATACTTTAAAGAAAAAGAGGCTATTTTTAACTAAGAAAACAGCCTCTTTTGATAAACAGCCACTTTTTCAGTGCCCTCGGAAAATAGTACTCCGTATTTGGAATATTTAGACCCTGGAACCCAAATGGGTGCTAAAAGCAAGGATAACCGCCTCTGTCCTCTTTGGAAAAATGGTGAGATGTATTGGTACGACCCAAAAGCAGCTAACTGGGCTGGCACTTATTGTTTAACCGCAGTTTGTTTATACGAATAAAATGAAGAGCTTTAGCATTTATATTTTCTGTTTAGCTTTATTTATAGAATGCAGTCAGCCATTTCCTGCGGATAAAAAAAATGTTCTTTTGGCAGATACGCTGAATACTTTTAATGAAAAAGACAGTCTATATATCCCTGATAAGGATAAGGATGTATCAACAGACAATTGCACTTATTATAATGTTTGGGATATCGAAAATGGAGGGCAACTTCGTAAGAATTGGTGTATATCTCTCAATCAAAATAGTATGGAAGGGTATAAAGACTATAATTTTATATACCCCTATATGGTAATCAATTCAATGCGCAATGGGCAAGATGATATTAAAAATTGTTGGGCACTGGCGCTTGGTTACAATAAAGAAGTAACCCCTTTTGTAAAAGAGGCTTACTTTATCTTAGAATTTGATAATTTTCTTTGTTCGAGTACTTATAAGGTAGAATTAGAAGAAATTCATGATGCACAATATCATCAATTTATATTAAGAGATACCATTATACTTTACCAAATAAAAAATGAAAGCGCCTTTTTTTGTGAGAAAGGTGTTCCTTGCTATGGCAGTTTCTATGGCGGGGAATTCGTGGAACCAAATAAAAATATAGCAGAAAAATTTATACTTGGCAAACCCAAATACAAACTAATTCGCAATAAATGAGGTTCCTTTTTAGAATATTTAGATCAAGGCACAGGACATGGTATAAAAAAAATCTAACCGTTTAAACCCTGTTAGTTTATATGCTTATATGGTGATTGGATGGCTACACTTTTATCCTACAGATACGGTAAATCATAACTGTTGGGCATTAATAATAGGGACACAAGATGAAAATCTGAGACATATTCCAAAAGAGTGTTATATTGTTTTAGATTATAACAAACATCTAAAGCATTCTCCTTACATTCCAAGTAATAATGAATATAATGAATATAAGAATGATACATTTTCCATGAAATCTTTTATTCTCGGAGATTCAATGCTGCTTTATAAATTTGCCAATGAAAAGTCAATCTTTTGTAATAAAGATGAGCTATCAACA
>CAINVS010000042.1 GCA_903854205.1 uncultured Bacteroidota bacterium
ATTGAAGACTTAGAAATTAGTGATGTTGAAATTACAACAGATTTTGAAGAAGTTTTGAAGAATATCCCTGCTAAACATGAAGAAAGAGAGTTGACAATTAAATTGGTCGAAACCGGCACAAAAGAGGTTCAAACCCAACTCATTACCCGTCCTGATACACCAATTGTTAAAATTGAACCGAAAATCAGTATGGATTCTCTTCTGGAGGTTGTATTAAAAAAACATTCATCCTATAAGATTAAACCACGGAAAACGGGATACCAAATCACTATTGGTGGAATAGATATGATGTTTGTAAGATTTAAGAAAAATAAAATTTACAAAATCAATAAAGACCCCGAGAAAGGGGGCACAAATTTTGATTACGACTATTTTGATGAAAATGGAGATGGCTTTTTAGATTTAAAAACAAGAAATTAAATAAATCTACTAGATGAAACTACATAAATATTCAATACTTTGTACGCTGATGTGCATTTTTGTTGTAACAAAAGGCATAACTCAGAGCACATTTCAATGCAAATGTTCAAGCACAGATGTTGAACTGTGTTTAAAATCAGGGGACAATGAACCTGCCACGAAAAAAGCGAAGGAAATCTATAAAGTCTTCAAAACTGGCTTACAGCCAGGTTTTGATGCTTTAAAAACATGCAACAAGGTAAGTTCTTTTGTTGCATACTATGACAATATAAATGATTATCGTTATGTTTTTTATCCTGAAGACAAATCACTAGTAAATTTAGACAACCCAGATTGGCAAACAAAAGGTGCTTTATTGCACGCTATTGTACATTTACAAAGAAAGCACAACGGCAAGGCGAATGCATACAGACAAGAATTGGAAGCAGATAGCATAACAATAACACTTCTAAGAAAATGGGGTGCAACATATGAAGAATCAATTCAGTATTTGAAAATAACAGATAGCCCAAAAATGCCTGACTATCAAAGCAGAGTAAAGTCAGCATATCAAACTCCACCGCCAAGCGCTAATTTTACAGTAAATTGTTCTAATGGGTGTGTTGAGCCTTGTAGGGTAAATTTTTCCAGTACTTCTACGAACGTTCACCCTAATGCCGAATATTTCTGGAACGGTGAAAAACTCAATCAAAATATCGAATGGGTAAACGAAATGCGGGCTGGGGAATATGTTATGAAACTTAAAGTCATCAACCCAGACGGTCAAAAAAGTGAGTTCAAGAAAACAGTTGTTGTACGAAAAAAGGCAGAAGATCAACCACCGCCAATTGCTAGTTTTACAATAAATTGTTCTAATGGTTGTGTTGAGCCATGTAAGGTAAATTTTTCCAGTACTTCTACTAACGTTCACCCTAATACAAAATATCTTTGGAATGGCCAAGAACTAGGGCAAAATATCAAATGGTTAGACGAAAAGTGGACTGGTGAATATCGCATGAAACTTACAGTTATTAATCCAGACGGGCAAAAAAGTGAGTGTTTAAAAACGGTTATTGTACGAAAAAAACCACTATCACCACTAAATCCATTTCGGTTTGGAATTCAGGCTGGCATAAATTATTCCCCGGAATACGAATTCTTTTCACCAAGAATAGGAATGACACTTAGTTATCATCCTGATTTTTGGGGATTTCAAGCAGAACTGAATTATGTAAAAAGAGTGAGCGAAACGTACAGTTTTTTCTCAGAGTATAACCCATTCTGGGATGACTACGATTATTATTCCAGTTTTTCAAACTATAAGATTCACAACTTAGAACTACCACTTATGCTGATAATTGGTAGAAATAGAGAGCCAAAAATTGGGATCAATGCTTTAGTTGGTGCAAGTATTAATTATGGACTATCAGGCAATGTAAGATATCAAGAATACACTTCACTTGCAAATGGTTTTACGGATTATTACTCCGAAAACTACCCAATTGAATTTAAATATGATGATTACCAACGTACGCAAATTAGAGGAATATTAGGCTTTACAGTAGGTTTTAGAATAGGTAATGAATACCTATACTGGGGTGCAAGAGTTGATGCAGGCATGCCAAATTCTCAATATTTTTCCCCGGAAATAAGTTCATATCTAATGTTCAAATTTTGACAATAAAAAAACGCCGAACTAACGCTTCATTGCCAGCCACTCGCTAAGCGCGGCAGCGTAACAAGGAAGCAGCAGTTATCACCAATCTGAATAAATATTAACCAACTACATTCAACACAAAATTGAATAATGGCAAAAAGTAAAATCCAAGAGGCAGCATACGACAAGATTGGAAATTTGGTTGAGCATTTTGCCAGTCAAATTGAGGCGTTAAAGAAAAAACAGAAGGAAGCGGAAACCCGAATAATGTACATCAATCCGCTTTTTGATGCTTTGGGGTGGGATATCGACAATACAAAACTTCGTTTGCCCGTCTCCTACAAAGACGTGATACATGAGGACGAACTTAAAATTGGCGGCAAGACAAAAGCACCAGACTACTGCTTCACGAATTACGGAAAGCGTACTTTCTTTTTAGAGGCGAAAAGGCCGTCCGTTCTGATAAAAACAGATACCGACCCTTCATATCAGTTGCGTCGGTATGGGTGGAGCGCAAAATTACCGATTTCAATTTTGACCGACTTCGAGGAGTTTGCAATGTACGATTGCACAAAGCAGCCAAAGGAATCAGATGCTTCAACTGTTGGGCGATTGAAGTATATCACTTATGACCAATACCTTAAAGAATTTGATTGGATTTGGGATTTATTTTCAAAAGACCAGGTAGTAAAGGGAAGTCTTGAACAGTTTGCTAAGGCAGACAAAAAGGGCACCCAGAGCGTTGATTATGCCTTTTTACAATCATTAGATGAATGGCGAAACCTTTTGGCGACCAATATCGCCATACGAAACAAGCAACTGAACGAGGACGAGATAAATTACATTGTCCAAATGAATATCAACCGTATCGTATTTTTGCGGAATTGCGAAGACCGAGGTGCCGAGGCTTATGGAAAACTTAAAGACTGTCTTGTTAATGCAAAAGATGAGGGCGCATATTTCAGCAATATTTACCGACTTTTTGGCGAAGCCGACCGAAAATACAATTCAGGTCTTTTTGATTTTTCCAAAGATACTCTTTCTAAGTCCGTTGTTATTGACAATAAAGTAATTAGTACGTTTGTCAGCGAGATGTACTACCCAAAATCTCCATATGAGTTTTCCGTAATTGGAGCAGAAATATTAGGAACGGCTTACGAGCGATTTTTGGGCAAAGTCATTCGATTAACAGCAGGACACCAAGCCAAAGTAGAAGAAAAACCCGAAGTAAGAAAAGCAGGTGGCGTTTTTTATACCCCCCAATATATTGTCGAATACATTGTAAAAAATACGATTGGAAAACTTGTTGAAGGCAAAACACCCGAAGAAATTGAAAAAATAAAGATTTGCGATCCCGCTTGTGGTAGCGGCTCTTTCTTGTTGGGAGCGTATCAGTTTCTTCTAAATTATCATACGGATTGGCACACAAAAAACTACAAAAAAAGCCGAAATGTAAAAGACAGCCCTCTTACGC
>CAINVS010000043.1 GCA_903854205.1 uncultured Bacteroidota bacterium
ATCAGAGCTTTTCTTATATAGATTTTGCCAATTCTAATCTTATAGATAGCTATGTACTGCTCAATGCGCAGTTCAGTTATCAGATTCAGGGTTGGGAATTTAGCTTCATGGTCAATAATATATTGAATACCAAATATTACACTCAGGGATATGTAGATTATGACGGAGTTCCAAAATACTTTGTTCAGGCTCCGCTGAATGTATATGGCATGGTGGTTTTTAGATTTTGATTATCAGAAAGCTGAACACAATACCGGAGGCTAAAGCCACCGACTCATTCAGGTACTCAAAAACCTTAGGCTAAAGCCATTGGTTTTTTTGGCTAAGATTGCAATAACAATTCTTTCCTTCCTTCCTTCAAGACACTTGATTTCTTAAAAAACACAAAGTAAACTTTGCAATCTTTGCGTAAACCAATGATAACTCTGCGGTTAATTTTAGTAGCCCAAGTCGTAAAACAAACAATATATCAACTGTATTTATGGATTGGTTTGAAAAACTCTTCGGCTTTGCCGAAAAAAATCCCGAACAGGTCCGGGAAAACCTAAGTTATGAGAACGGAATGATCTGTTCCAAAGTGAACGGCAAATGTTTCGGGTCCGGAACTTTTGAACTGGCCTCCCTTGCCGAACTGCGAAAAATCCAAATTGAGGATAATGGTCCTATCAGCCTTTCAGAAGTTATCGGTGATGTAAAAAAGCTGCACGGATTGCCCGAAAATAACGGCGCTGTATTTCAGGCTGCTTCACAGTTCAATTTATTGGAAATGGCCTCTCCAAATGCAATACCTGAATATGGAGTAGGCATTTATGAATCTGATCATACGCAAGGGCCTGCCTGCGCGATTGCCTGTGGTGCAGGTACAGTTTACCGCAATTATTTTGTCGAAGTAAACGGAGAGATTGGTCAAAGCCGCAACAATCAGATTGACTGCCTGGAAGTCATAGAGACCTATTTTCAAAATGATGAAGTCAGCCTTTGGACAATGAAAAACGGTTACTGCCTCGCCACTGCAGAGGGACTGCTTCATATTGACAATATCATGAAAAATCTTGACAATGCAGAATATGAAGACCTGAAAGGAATGCTGAAAGTAGGTATCCAAAACAATGCGGAAGTGACTGCTTTTCCGGGAAATATGAGGGTATCGCAGGTTTATTGTTCAGGTGTACCCGTAGCCTATAGCGGAAGGTCTGCCTCCAGTTGGGAAAAGTTTGGCAGAATAGTTCTTGAGGCAACTTATGAAGCTACTTTCCTTACTGCAGTCCGTAAAATAAAAACCGACGGCAATAGAAAACTCTTCCTGACATTGGTCGGCGGCGGTGTTTTCGGAAATCCGGACAATTGGCTTTATGATGCGATTATGTATAATCTGAAAAAATTTGAAAACTCAGGTTTGGATATTATATTTGTAAGCTATGGCGCCTCAAACGCCTTGGTTCAGAAAATGATAAGGAATTATAAAAGCATTGAATAATTGGATATTTTTAGCATAGAATTTATTGTATTCCGTATTGGGAGCTACCCACTCAGTCTGATAGAGCTCTTGGGTACGATGACAGGACTTTTATCGGTCTGGTGGGCGGCCAGAGTCAATATATGGACCTGGCCAAGCGGTATTGTAAATATCATTTTCTTTTTTCTGCTGTTTTATCAGGCGCAGCTCTATTCAGATATGCTTCTGCAGGTATTTTTTATGACAACAACCGTATACGGATGGCGCAATTGGGCCAAAAATTCACATGCAAAAGAATTTTCGGTTGGAAAATTGGAAAATAAAGATTGGCTGATTTATCTGTTTGGAATAGCGATTGGTTCTATTATCTGGGGCTTATTGATGAGCAGAATTCATTTAATGATGCCTGCACTTTTTTCGCAACCGGCAGCACTGCCATTTATTGACGCTTTTACGGCTATAGCCAGTGTTCTGGCAACGATTTTATTGGCAAGAAAAAAATGGGAAAGTTGGCTGCTTTGGGTGATTATTGATGCCGTCAGTGTATTTGTTTATTTTTACAAGGGGCTTTATGTGGTTGGGGTTGAATATATTGTTTTCTTTTGCATTGCCGGATATGGCCTGTACAATTGGCGGAAAGGGCTCAGTTTTGAGAAATGAGATCTGAGATCTGAGACAAAAGATTTGAGACGGGATCAATTTGATTAATAATTTCCGAAAGCTAAAGCCTACGGCTCAGTAAGGTGCTGATTTCGGAAGGCTTAAGCCATCATTTCGCAGAATGGTCTGTCAATTTTCTAAAAGATCAATGTTCAATGAATAATAATTAC
>CAINVS010000044.1 GCA_903854205.1 uncultured Bacteroidota bacterium
ATCAGAGCTTTTCTTATATAGATTTTGCCAATTCTAATCTTATAGATAGCTATGTACTGCTCAATGCGCAGTTCAGTTATCAGATTCAGGGTTGGGAATTTAGCTTCATGGTCAATAATATATTGAATACCAAATATTACAATCAGGGATATGTAGATTATGACGGAGTTCCAAAATACTTTGTTCAGGCTCCGCTGAATCTATATGGGATGGTGGTTTTTAGATTTTAAAAGTAGAGGGTAGAACTCAGGTAGTGAGTATCATGAGCTAAGTACTAGTGATGACATTTTATTTAACCATTTTTTTAAATTCCGCTCCTACGGAGCTCTATTCAATTTTTCGCCTGCGGCTACAAAAATGTCGCCCCGATGGAGCTGCAAACCGGGAAAAATATCAGTGAAATTCTGCAGGAACATAACACGCCATGATACTATAAACCTAACATTAGCAACTATTTACTTGCCCTTATTCTTACTGTAACTTGCCCCTTATTTTTACTGGTAACTGGCTACTTCTTCTATTCAACAAACAACGATTAACGAACAACTATCAACATATATGGATTGGTTTGAGAAACTCTTCGGCTTTGCCGAAAAAAATCCCGAACAGGTAAGGGAAAATCTTAGTTATAAGAACGGAATGATCTGTTCCAAAGTGAACGGCAAATGTTACGAATCCGGAACTTTTGAACTGGCATCCCTTGCCGAACTTCGAAAAATCCAAATTGAAGATAATGGTCCTATCAGTCTCTCCGAATTCATTGGCGATGTAAAAAAGCTGCATGGAATGCCCGAAAATAATGCCGCTGTATTTCAGGCTGCTTCACAGTTCAATTTATTGGAAATGGCTTCGCCAAATGCAATACCTGAGTATGGTGTCGGAATTTATGAATCTGATCATACGCAGGGACCTGCCTGTGCCATTGCCTGCGGTGCGGGTACAGTTTACCGCAATTATTTTGTTGAAGTAAACGGAGCGGTTGGACAAAGCCGCAACAATCAGATTGACTGTCTGGAAGACACGCATGCATATTTCCAAAGCAATGAGGTCAGCCTTTGGACAATGAAAAACGGCTACTGTATGGCCAGTTCAGAGGGGCTGCTTCATATTGACAATATTATGAGCAGGCTTGACAAAACAGGCTATGAAGACTTGAAAGGATTATTAAAAGTCGGCATTCAAAACAATGCTGAAGTGACGGCTTTTCCGGGAAATCTGAAAGTGACACAGGTCTATTGTTCAGGTGTACCCGTAGCCTATAGCGGAAGGTCTGCCTCCAGTTGGGAAAAGTTCGGCAGAATGGTTCTTGAGGCAACTTATGAAGCTACTTTCCTTACTGCAGTCCGTAAATTAAAAACTGACGGCAACAGAAAACTATACCTGACATTGGTCGGCGGCGGAGTTTTCGGAAATCCGGACAATTGGCTTTATGATGCCATTATGTACAATCTGAATAAATTCAAAAACTCAGGTTTGGAAATAATATTTGTTAGCTATGGCAACTCAAATACCTTGGTTCAAAAAATTATACGGGATTATAAAAACATTGGATAGTTGGATATTTTCAGCATAGAATTTATTGTATTCCGAATCGGGAGCTATCCGCTCAGTCTGATAGAACTGTTGGGTACACTGACAGGACTTTTATCGGTTTGGTGGGCAGCCAGAGCCAATATATGGACCTGGCCCAGCGGAGTATTGAATATTATCTGCTTTTTCCTCTTATTTTATCAGGCGCAGCTCTATTCTGATATGCTCCTGCAGGTTTTTTTCATGGTTACCACCATTTACGGTTGGCGCAATTGGGCTAAAAACAAGACAGTCATAGGTCTGTCAATCGGAAAGCTGGAAAATAGAGAATGGCTCATATACCTTTTCGGTTTGGCCCTCGGTTCGCTGATTTGGGGACTTTTGATGAGTAATGTACACCTGCTTTTGCCTGTTCTTTTTCCCGAACCGGCTGCCTTGCCTTTTATCGATGCCTTTACTGCTATTGCCTCAGTTTTTGCCACCATATTACTGGCTCAAAAAAAATGGGAAAGTTGGCTGCTTTGGGTAATTGTTGATGCAATTTCTGTATTTGTGTATTTCTACAAAGGGCTTTATGTCGTTGGAGCAGAATATATCATTTTCTTTTTTATCGCCTGTTATGGATTGTATAATTGGAGAAGAGCAATTGAAAAGTAAATCCTTTAGTTATAAACCTCTAAATTTCTGTTGCAATGACCGGTTTCGTATTCGGAAAATTCCTCCCTTTTCACAAAGGACATCAGGCTTTGATTGAATTTGCCGCAAAGCATTGCGATAAATTGATTGTGCTTATCTGCTGCAGCAACAAAGAGTCAATTCCTGAAGCGGTTCGCCTGCAGTGGTTAAAAGAAACATTTGCAGCAGACTATCAGATATTTCCACAGTTATTGGAATATGACGAATCGGAACTGCCCAATACCTCAGTCTCCTCGATGGAAGTATCTGAGATCTGGTCCGGGAAATTCAAAGAAATACTGCCTGATGTTGAATTGTTGGTCAGTTCAGAGCCCTATGGCGAATTTGTGGCAAATTTTATGGAAATCGACCATATTGTTTTTGATCCTGCCAGAATTTTCGTTCCTGTATCAGGAACAATGATTAGGAAAAACCCAAGGGCCTGCTGGCAATATCTTCCCAATACCGTAAAGCCCTTTTATCAGCGCAAAATTGTCATTCTTGGAACTGAGTCAACCGGTAAATCGACCCTCTGTGAGCTATTATCAAAGCATTTAATGGCAACTTGGGTCTTGGAAACAGGCAGGGAACTCATTCCCGATTCTACAAATTTCAGCATAGAAGATCTTTATATTGTTGCCTCTGCACATCTAAAAAAAGTCTTTCAGGCAATTGGGGAGTTTCCTCCAATGATTATTTTTGACACAGATATACACATCACTCAGTCCTATGCTAAATTCAGCTTCGGGCAATATCTTGAACTGCCGGCAGAATGGTACGAAACCCAAAAAGCCGATCTATATATTTATTTGGACAATGACGTGTCTTTTATACAGGACGGAACACGTCTAGCTGTTGAAAACAGAAATGCCTTAGACATTTCACACAGGGAAACGCTAAGGCATTTTGGTATCAGATATGAAACAGTATCCGGTGATTGGGAAAATAGATTCCAAAAATCGTTGGAACTGATTTATAAGCTTTTATAATTATATAATTATTCCATTGTACGCGGATTTGGACTGTCTCCTTTGTTCTTATCCATTCTCATGTTAAGCAGCTCTATCCCCAAGGAGAAAGCAATGGCAAAGTACAGATAACTTTTAGGAACAGCACCTACTTTCTGCCCCAACAACTCAGCATGAGACAGGTGCATACTCTCTGTCATGAGCATAAATCCAATCAAAATAAGGAAGGCCAACCCTAAGATTTGGATAGATGGGTTTTTGTTTACATAATTTCCAATTGGCATGGCAAAGAACATCATTACAGCTACTGATATAATAACGGCAAGTACCATGATCAATAATGCCCCAAATTCAACTTCCGGAACAAGATCATTCGTCATACCAACTGCCGTAAGGATCGAGTCCACAGAAAAAATAAGGTCAATCATCAAAATCTGAAAGATAACATTGGAGAATGTCTTGTGAGCCTTTGCTTTAAATTCAGCCTCTTCCTCTCCTTTTTTATCGACTTTTTCATGAATTTCTTTGGTACTTTTATAAATAAGGAAAAGCCCGCCTGCCAAGAGCACAAATGCCTGTCCCGTAATATCTGCTTTTAAAAAACCCCAGTCAAATGACACCCAAGGCTTTTTCATATGTATAAGAATCGAAATTCCGAATAGCAGTAAAATTCTTAAGAACATTGCCAAAAACATCCCGAGTTGGGTTGCTCTTTTGCGTTGGTCAGGTGGCAATTTGCCTGTAACAATTGAAATAAAGATAATATTATCAATACCAAGAATGATCTCTAAAAATGTCAGTGTTATTAAGGCAAACCAAGCTTCACTGGATGTAACCAATGTGTAAAGTGATTCAAGCATAGCTGTTTTTAATATGTTAAGTTATATAATGATGATAAAATTTCAGTGTAAAAGTACATTATTTATTAGTCGTCGCTGTTTTCAATTTCCGTTTCATCTGTTTTTGAATACTTCTGTTTGAGCTTTTCGGTAAACTCCTGCAGCTTTTTTTCTGTCATAACGAGGTCTCCCTTTAAATCCGAAGTAGTTGCAGCTTGTCTGTCCTGTAAATTTTCTATGGCAATAGAAGAGGAAGGATTTGCAAATTGAACACCTAAGGTTTTGGCCAAATCTAAAATCGACATGATGATTTCCTCTCTCCAAATGAGCTCTTTAGGCCATTCATGGGTATTGAAATAGATCATAAAGATAATGTCCAAAGAAGATGGACCAAGATTATTGAGGTGAATATAAATGTTTTCTTTATCAATTTCAGGATAGGTAGTCGCAATTTCTCTCAAACCAACAATAAAATTTTCAACCAATTGGGGCGGGGTATTGTAAACAATGTTGATCATCGTATTATATCGGCGCTGTTTTCTGTCTCCCAGATTATCGATTGTTTCGTTCATAAGATTACCATTGGGAACGGAAACAAGTGTGGTATCAAGTGTTCTAATTCGGGTTGAACGGAAACCAATATCCTCTATAACACCTGTAACAGTTCCAACTGTAACTAAATCACCTATCTTGAAAGGCCTGTCAGCATATATCATCATCGATCCGATGAGGTTTTTAACAGTTTCCTGAGCAGCAAGGGCAATCGCCAAACCACCTATAGATAAACCAGCAATCAGTGCCGTAACATTAACATAGAAAATACTCAAAATCTGGATGATACCGGCTGTGATGATTACTACATTAATGATTTTTGCAAATATTGGAACAAGATGCTCATCTGTCGGATTTTTGGTATTTTGGGTAATGTATTCCAAATAAGACCGAAGCAGACTAACTGTTCTCAGCGCTAAAAGCACAATAAAACAGGTAGTCGCCAGTCGAAGTCCCAGCAATATATAATATCCCAATCCCGTTGGAAGCTGAAGTACGGGAACTAAGACAAAGACCATATAGGAAATCAGCAAATAACTTAAGATGCGTCCAATTCTTTTAACCAATTTATTATCAAAATGGTCTTTTCCCAAATTTGTACTCGCTACAAAATGGATAATAAAACTAAATATTCTGGATGTAGTAAAATGAATAAGAAAACTAATTGCTATCAATATGAGCATTGCTGTATACTGCCAGACTGCCAGTCCCAAGATCTGCCTTTGTCCCATTTGAGGAAGCAGAGCAAGCAGCATATCACTGCCAAATGGAAAAACTTCCTTGTGGAGAAGAGGAATCTCCCGTTCTGTTTCATGAGAAAAATGCCACTTTGCCGTCTCCTTATTCCTTTCCAAATAAATTTCAGGAAAATCCTTGGCAAAAGGTGTATACACATGTTTCTTACTGATGGAATCTTTAAAATCTATCGCCTCGGGCACCATGCTGAGCCGAAGTTTCAAGCCCTTGCCATCCAATATCTGTTTTAACTTGACCGCCAATTCTTTCCCCGCTTTTCCTTTTTTGTAAAAAATAGAGGCCGCCTTCCCCTCATTGTAATGATCGGGCTGTAGGTAATAAATATAAGTAAATACGGCATCATAAGGGCTTAGCTGATCACCGACAGGCTTACTGTCATCTTCCTGTGACCATAGATTGACAATGCCCAAAAGCATAAAGAATAAAACAGCAAAGAGCTTTTTTATTTTTAGGTTTTCAACAGACATATATTTGGTTTTTGACAATCTTCCCTGCAAATATATGATATTTGAACAATAACCTCAAGCAGCAAAATAAAAACCAATGCATTCCAAGAATATTTTTATAACTTTATGTTTCTGATCTAATCTTATCATTGATTTTTTTTTTGAAAATCACCAGTCAGGTTATGCAAATATTTATCATGTTTAAAATTCCCATAAAATTTCTTAATTAACTTATGTTCAACCTATTCGGAAAAAAGAAGAAAGATATTGGGCCAAAACCAATTTACACTGCAGATAATCCTTTGTTTAAACGCTTTCCGCTGCAGGAGGCTGAACTGAGTACTATTAGAGTTTCAGTTGAGAAAAAAATGGCTGAAATTTTGGATACTGAAGCTGCTGCAGAGCTACTTACTTCTATGACTGAACTTCCCTCTGTCCCTGTAAATTTGAAAAGACTGCAATTTGAAAGCTTCGGTTGGAAAAAAGTAGAATCTGAACAGCGTTTCGATGCCTATGTCTGTGAAAAAACAGGCAATTATCTGTTGGCCTCTCAGGATCGGCCTAACGGAAGCCTCAAGGATATGAACATTAAAGTCGAATTTCCTATGTACCGTGATTGGCTGAGAGACCAAATGGCACATAACGGCGGAGGACTTATTTTCTGCGAAACCTTCAAACACAAAGGAGTAAGCGGCTATGAGGCTATTGCCAAACTACCTAAACCTGAAGGTGAAAATGGAACCGATTATTATTATTTCCTGAATATCCACAATTTCGAGGATGACCGCATTGAACAGCTACGCCTGACTGTGAAAGAATTGGGCGGACCAGGTGTGCGCGAAACGCTGCTCAAAGAACCTCTAACCGAACTGCTTGATAATGATTCTGATAAATTTATAAATTATTTCCGACTCGATCCATATAATCCAACTTACAACGAGGGCAATGTACACAGTGCTGCCGAAATGGAAGTTTTTGATCAACTGTTTCCGATTCATCCCCTATCTGTTCTGCGTATGCATTTGCGACCAAGATTGCTTGATTCACTCATTCATCTCGAAATGTTGCCTGAAGGCACTAAGGATGATGATGATATAGAGGTTGAGTATGAGGAATTGTAAAAAAGATAAAAGATAAAAGTTTAAAGTATTATAGCAAGAAAGGGCTAATCCGATATCGGATTAGCCCTTGTTTGACAGGGCTAATTTTAAATAATTCCATAAATTAAACAATCGTTTAATCAATTTTGCACGATTATTATTATTTTATCCAATCTGTTAGGGGTAAGCCTGTAAAATTACATCAGAATTTTGTTGTACAGGCATTCAAAATAAGAACAATCTTTTCGATTTCTCTTTATTGATTTTGACTGATTTGAATCTTTCACTTTATACAGGTTCTCTGCCGGATACTTCGTCCAACTTTACCTATAAAAAACTCCTATAGCTCGCCCCATAGACCCAAGTTTCAACTTTTATCTTTCGTTTCACGGACCTCCGGTTCATCTTTCATCTTTTATCTTTTATCTTTCATCTTCTATCATAAGTTTTTCATGTACAAAATAGGAACCAGCAAAATAGACATTACCATCTTCAAAGAAAACTGCGGTATGCTAGGCTACGGCAGACATTTTCACTACATGCGCGGCGTAGAAACTGCACAGTATGCACGTGCTTTTGTCTTTGAAAAAAATGGCAAAAAAGCAGTATTTTTAGTGGTAGAATATTGCTTTACAACAATCTATCTCAAACATGGTATTATTGAAATGCTGCAGACCCAATACCCGGAATTGGGCTATTCCGATGCCAATGTGATGATCACGGCTCAACATACGCACAGTACTGCGGGGGGGTATAATCAGCACCTGATTTACAATATGACAATTCCCGGATTTCAACAGGATATTTACGATCATTATCGCGACGGAATTGTAAAGGCAATTGTGGAGGCTGATAAAAATCTGCAGGCTGCCAAAATATCCTATCATAGCGGAGAATTTGATAAAGATGCAGAAGTGGCATTCAATCGATCCCTGATTTCTTATAATCAGAATCCTGAAGTAAAAGAAAAACTTAGCTATAAAAAAAGACATCTTGCTGCAGACCGTGTAATGAAACTGCTGCGCTTCAACCGTCCCGACGGACAGGCGCTTGGCACGCTCAATTGGTTTGGCGTTCACACTACCTCTGTTTCCAATCGCGGAGATAAGGTTTGTTATGACAATAAAGGTTATGCCGCTGAATTTTTTGAAGAATGGTTAAAAGAAGAATATGGCCCCGATTCCAAAATAAGAGCAGGGTTTGTACAGGACGCCACCGGAGACATCAGCCCCAATTTTATTTGGAATCCCAGACTGAGAGAATATCGTGGAAAATACAAAGATGATTATGAAGGAGCAGCCTTCAATGGCCGTTTGCAGTTCAATAAAGCCAAAGAAATATTTGAAGAATCGGCAAAACAGGGCACTGAAATAAAAGGTGAAATAGACTATATTCTTGCCTATTACGATATGACTTCGATGGAAATCACCGAAGATTACACCGGAGGATTACCGCATCAGACTACAGGACCGGCCTGCTTCGGCATGGCTTTTCTGGAAGGAACTACCGACGGACAGGGTGCTTCAAAAACTTTGGGCGCCATAGGAAAAGCATTTTTCCATTCTGTAAAAGAAGTGGAAATATTGGCCGCAAGGCTTAGCAGAAATAAAAAAAGACAGGAGGAACTGTTGAACTATCATAATTCGCAGCGCCCGAAACCTGTAGTGATGAACCTTTCAAAAGGTATTGTTGCCTTATCCCGTAAACCTGAAAAACTTATCATACCTGGCTTTGCAGATCCGTTAATTAAATACATTAAATATGTCAATAAGATAGGGCAGGCTGCCCGTAAACCTTGGGTGGAAGAAAAAATGCCTTTACAGATTTTCATCATCGGACAAATGGCGATCATCGGTATTCCTGCCGAAATAACAACAGTTGCAGCCCAAAGACTGCGCAAAACGATCCTGGAGGTTTTAAAAGAACGTGGTGTTGCTGAAATTCAGTTATCTCCTTATGCCAATGGCTATGCGGGTTATATCACAACTCCTGAAGAATATAAAATGCAGCGCTATGAGGGCGGGCATACGCTTTTTGGCCGTTGGACATTGCCTGCTTTTCAGATCGGGTTTAAAGAATTGGCAACAGAAATGCTTAAATCTCCCGATGAGCGCCGTTATTTAGGTGTGGAACCTGTTATTTTTCCTAAAGAAGATATTTGGTGCGGGTTTGAAGATCCTAAAATACGTGTTTATAAAAACAGTAAAGGATACTAGTGTTGTGTTATCTTTGATTTGACGTGAAAAACATTTCTATATTGCAATATATCATTTTACAGGCCTAATACAAACAGTAAAGCACAAATAACCTAGTCCACAAACAGCTCCAGAGGAGCGATATTTTTGTAGCAGCGAAAGCTGCGAAGGAAAAGAACCCTGTAGGGGTGACATTTTATTTATTAACCATTTTCTTAAAATGCCGCTCCTACGGAGCTCTATTCAATTTTTCGCCTGCGGCTACAAAAATTTCGCCCCAATAGGGCTGCAAACCGGGAAAATTATCAGTGAAAATCTGCAGGAATAAAATACGCAATAATACAATTAACATAACACTAGACTCTTTCTATCCGATTATCTGTATGTGATTTGTGCACTAACTTATATACTTCAGTTAATTTAAAAAGATTTTAAGACTGAATATTCCAATTATTTTTCTGATAATTGAGAAAAACTTAATGTGATGGATGCTAAATATGTTTATTATAAAGAAATTATAAAAAATGAGCGGCTACCGCTCGCTTATGTTGATTTGGATCTCTTTGATAACAATGTTCAGGCAATACTTAAAAGAGCAGGGCCAAAGAAAATTAGGATTGCCTCAAAATCCATAAGATCTGCAGCACTGATACGCAGGATATTGGACAGTAGCCCACAATTTCAGGGGATTATGTGCTATAGCGCCGAAGAGGCAGTCTGGCTCAGTGAACAGGGCTTCGACGATTTGCTTGTAGCCTACCCTACTTTGCAGCTGCAGGCTATTAAATCTGTCATTTCAGCGGTAAAAACAGGCAAAGAAATCTACCTGATGACTGATTCTGCCGAGCATCTTGGACATCTGCAAAAAATTGCAGAAGAAGACAATGTG
>CAINVS010000045.1 GCA_903854205.1 uncultured Bacteroidota bacterium
ATATCCGTTTATGGAGGAAGCCTAAATTAATTTGGAGATTTGAAAATTTGAAGATTTGAAGATGCTCAATAATCTGAGAACCTAATCGAGTGAGCTTAATAATTTTAAGCTTAATATCTTTAATAAGAGAATTTAGCGATAATTCTAAAACATTGCCGTTCGTACATTTTCGAACGGCATTTTTATTTTAAATTATTTAAAAAAAATCTGTCATATACTCTTGTCGAATTGCGACATATTATCGTAAACCGGCGAAAAACACTTTATGACTGACGAGGAAATACATAAGCAGTTAAGGCATTGGCATAAAGACAGTTTCGGCTGGGCCTTGCATTGCTGTGCCGCTAATGAAGCCGATGCAGAAGACATACTTCAGACGGTTTATTTGAAAGTATTGGAAGGCAAAGCAAAATTTGATGGAAAATCTGCTTTTAAAACCTGGCTTTTTTCAGTGATACGATTTAGTGCGATTGATGCTTTGAGAAGACAAAAAGTGCGGCAGTCAAAACTGGAAATAGTAAAAAAAGAGGCAGAAACCTCCACTATGATTTCTGAGGAATCGGAAGAAGCAAGAGCAGAACCGGATCTGGAAAAATTCAAAGCTGCACTGGAAAGATTGCCTGACCGACAACGCGAAATTATGCTTTTGGTCTTTTACCACGATCACAGTATTTCTGAAGCTGCAGTGGTCATGGGCGTTTCACTGGGTACTGCAAGAACGCATTATGAAAGAGGAAAAGAAGCACTGAGGAAGACATTGAGCATGGAACAATGAGAATTTGTAGGGGTACAAAAGTCTTTAAATCCACTAATCTAAATGTTTTATAAAAAAATCTCCCATCTCACATCTCACATCTAAAAAAATGGAAGACAAGGATATAAAAAAATATTTTGAAGCCTTAAAAAAATCGGAAAATATAACAACGCCCGATTTTGATTTGCTTTTACAAAGACCAAGACCGGTTTTGAAAAAATCAACTCCGATTCGCAGGATATTAACTTGGACCGCTGCTGCTGCCTCAGTTGCGCTTATTGCTTTCGCTACTGTTTGGGCGCTGAATAACAATAGTTCAGGAGATCAATTAGCTGAGGAAATAATATCGGAGGAAAATAATATTATGAATTGGAAGTCTGACACCGATGTACTGCTGCCGGTAGAACATAACAAGGGTGAAACCTTAGCGGTTAACAATTTAGAGGCACCCAATATTTTTAAAAAACCCGTTTTAAATGATGAGGTTAAAAATTTATTGAAAGAAGTACCTGAACTGAAAGCTGAGGATTATAAACATGGTGCATTGAGCGATTGGGAATCCCCTACTTCAGATCTGATGCCTTTTTATACGGGCATGAGCTTTATGGGTGAATAACTTATTGAATGTCAAAAATATAATAATACAACAATCACAAAATTCAAAATTATGAAAAACTTTAGACTATTTTTTGCAACAGCAGTAATTTTACTGCTTCTGATCCACACGCAAATCTTAATCGCTCAAGGCCCGCCACCGGGTCCGCCGCCACATCATCGTGGAGGTCCGCCTCCCGGTAAACCCGGAACGGATGCGATGCGCAAGGATTTTTATCCTCCGGAAATGGTTATGAAACATCAGACAGATATTGCCCTGAGTGATGAGCAACGCAAATTCATTATTTCACAAATGCAGGATGCACAGAAAAATTTCACCGAATGGCAATGGAGCCTTGAGGCAGAAATGGATAAAATGCAGAAATTGTGTGCCACTTCAAAAGTAGATGAAGCTCAGGTCTTAGCAGCTTTAGAAAAAGTTTTAGCCTGGGAAAAGCAGATCAAAACCCAACAGCTGAAATTACTAATTTCTGTCAAAAATAAATTAACTCCCGAACAGCTGAAAAAGTTGGATGAGTTTAAAAAAGATAGAGAAAAGGGAAATTAATTACAAAAGCGGAAGAGATATGGTCTTTTCCGCTTTTAATTTTTTAAACCTATAACCATAGATTGACTATTTAAAAGATAGCAACTCCACCTCAAAAATTAGGGTTGATCCACCTGCTATTTTGCCCATAGCCGAGTTTCCATAGGCCAACTCACTGGGAATGAAAAATCTATATTTTGCACCCACCGACATCAGCGGAATACCTTCCTGCCAACCTTTGATAACTGCATTCAGCGGAAAACTGAGCGGAGTACCGCGATCTACTGAACTGTCGAAAACAGTTCCGTCAATCAGAGTACCATGATAATGTGTAGTTACAGTCGATTGAAGACTTGGTTTTGGCCCTTCTGCTTCTTTGATAATTTCATACTGCAGACCGGAAGGCAATACTGTAACTCCAGGCTTCTTTGCATTTTCTTCCAAAAAAGCCTTACCTTTTTTCAATGCTTCAGCAGCGGCAGCTGTTTGGTTTTTTGCAGAACCTAACGCAAAAAATATGGCAACTGCCAAAACCAATACCAATGCGATCCAAATCATAATATTAGTTTTCATTTTATAGATTTACTGCAAAAATAAAAGCCTGCAGCTAATTGAATTGCTTCAGGCTTTTATGTGCTTCTTAAAATCATTTCCAGTTGAACTGAAATTTCAACAGATTTAGTCTTTTTTAGGTTTTAGCTTAGTTTTGTCTTCACATTTAATTCCACAGCCAAAAGCTTTAGTTTCAGCAGGATCTGGAGTTTTGCCTGCAAGCAAAGCCTCTACCGCATCCTGAATATATTTTTTGGTTACTTTTTTGTCATCCTTAGCATCGTCAAAAGCACCTTTGTAAACCATTTTCAGGCCTGCATCTGTTTTTTGAACGATGAAACAGTCAGGAGTTTTGCTCGCTGCAAATTTTGGAAATACATTTTGACCATCATCAAACAGATAAGGGAAGCTAAAACCTTTTTCTTTGGCGCGTTTCTGCATCAGTTCATAACTGTCTTCTACAGCTGCTTCCATTTTAGGATCATTCGGATTGATGGCAATTACAGGATAACCTTTTTTCTTATATGCTTTATCAAAAGCGATAATGCGGTCTTGATAAGCAATTGAGAAAGGACAGTGATTGCAGGTAAAGATCAGCACAAAACCTTTGGCATCTTTAAAATCAGCCATAGAAAGCATTTTGCCGTCAATGTTTTTCAATTTAAAATCTTCAACAGCATCTCCGATTGCATAGCCTTTTGGGCCTTGTTCAACGGTATCTTTTACTTCTTTTTGTGCCGTTGTGTCTGTTCCTTCTTTCTTTTCATCCGTTCCGGCCGGAGAATTATTACAGGCAGCCAACATGCCCATGGCTAAAAATGCAAATAAAAGCTTTTTCATTTTTTTTTGGTTTTTGAATTATGTAATGTAATTGGTACTTGGTAAAGGGTAGAGAGTACTTTCTATGCTTATCAAAACATGCCACCTTCGGGGTTTTAGCCTATTAGTTTGTTTATATTATAATCATATCACCTCTTCGAGGTTTCTGAACCTTAATTAGGTGTAGCTACATTAAGCTAAAACTTAAATTCAAGAGTATTGTCTGTGTTCAATATGCACTGTGGAAAGAACTTTTATCTTTTATCTTTCACTTCGTGGACCTTCGGTTCGCTTCGTGGACTTTCAGTTCGCTGCGCGGTCCTGCGGTTCGCTGCGGTTCAACTTTTATCTTTTATCTTCTATCTTTCATAACAAAGGTTTCAGCAAATCCTCCAATTCCTTCGTACTGTCAAACTTATCCTCTACAAATTTTCGATTTTTAGTATTATAAATCAAAGTTGCGGGAATAGAACCGGACCAGTTTTTATCAATTTTCTCCATCCAGACATCAGCATCCTTTTGGTCCAAGACAATGATTTCCGAACTTATTTTACGATCATCAAGAAATGGAATC
>CAINVS010000046.1 GCA_903854205.1 uncultured Bacteroidota bacterium
ATAATTGTACAATTTCTAATTCTCTTTGAGATAAAGAAATTGTATTTTTATCCTTTTTTAAATTATAAAAATTTTTTAATTATATTTTTTTATGTAAGTAATTTGCAATATGCATTAAATTTGATTTTTTCTGAATATATTTGTTAAATAAACTAACCCCGAAACTATAAAGACGCTATGAAAAAGATACTTATCATTGAAGACAACCCAGATGTAAGAGAGAATACAGCTGAAATATTGGAGCTTTCCAATTATGAAGTAATTACTGCAGAAAATGGTAAGGAAGGTGTTAAACTAGCTTCAGAAACACTGCCCGATCTTATTGTTTGTGACGTTATGATGCCCGAACTTGATGGGTTCGGTGTATTGTTAATCCTTAGCCAAAATCCTATAACATCACAAATACCATTCATCTTTCTTACTGCAAAAACTGAAAAGTCTGACTTCAGAAAAGGCATGAGTTTAGGTGCAGATGATTACATAACAAAACCCTTTGATGACGTAGAACTCCTCACCGCTATTGAAGTACGCCTTAAAAAACATGAACTCTTCACTAAAGCCCAAGGACCTAACGGGACAGGTTTTGTAAATCCTGAAAGAGGAATGGAGGCACTGATGAATTTAGCTAAAGATAGAGAAGAAAGGACCTACAGAAAAAAAGATTATGTCTACAAAGAAGGGGAATACCCTAAACAGGTTTTTTTCCTAAACAAAGGAAAAGTAAAAACATTTAAGTCAAATCATGATGGAAAAGAGCTCATCATGTCCCTTTACAAAGAAGGTGATTTTTTAGGCTTCCTACCTATGCTTCAGTCTACAACCTATCCGGAAACAGCTGTTGCCCTAGAGGATTGTTTTATCAGCATAATCCCACAAAAAGACTTTTTCGAACTTTTGCATAACAATGTAAGTGTTGCCAGCAGCTTTCTGCAAAGCTTAGCAAAAGAATTGACTGCTAAGGAAGAACAATTGATTGACTTAGCCTACAACTCAGTAAGAAAACGCGTTGCTGATGCACTTATGCGTTTGCAAAATCGCTACAAAGAAGAAGGTCAGGATATTTTCACAATCTCAATCCTCCGTGATGACCTTGCAAGTATGGTTGGTACTGCTAAAGAAACTGTCATTAGAACACTATCAGATTTCAAAGATGAGGGGTTGGTTGAAATTAAAGGAAGTAAAATAACAATTATTGAAGAGAAAAAATTGGAAAAAATGCTGAACTAAGATTTTACAGGTTTTAAATGAGAAATATATAGAAGCAGGCCATAAAGAATTTACTTTTTTGCGCTTGTGTATAAACTCTATTGGCTTTAGCTTTGCGGAGCCTTTAGATATAAGCCAATCCGTTTGTCAGCACACTACAAAAAACTGGAATTGCAGTCAGTCAAAAAGCAATTTCCTTTGTTTTAATTAAATGAATTGTGTGTATCCATCCGGGAGTACTAACAAAATAGGGCCGTCCAGACTTTTTGGACGACCCTTTTTTTATGTTTACCCCTCCACCCGATGAATTAGAGTTTCCTAAACCCCACTATTAAGTAATGCCTCTTTAAAAGCCAAAAGCCTAATTCCATAAATTATGTGTGTAGATCTGAGTATATCAGCAAAAATTGACTAAGTTGATAGACAATAAGAATGATAATGCTAAAGGAATGCATTTACTTCATTTCAGTCTTACTGCTTTCAGGTGCAGATAAATCTTTAGAGCCTTTTGATTTTTTGTTGGATCTTGGTCTGGCTAAAAAAGCGGCAGTCTTATTAAGCTGCTTTTCGTTGCTTGGGGCAAATTCATTCGCAATTGCAGGATCTGTATAAAATGTTTCCACTATAAAGCTGATTTCTGATCCAAATTTTTGACCTTTCGTTTTAAACGAAAGAGTATTTCCCGAAATCTTCATATAATCAGGCATTTCAACTTGCAAAATTATTTCCTCCTGTAAGACTTTACCGCCAATAGTAACTTTTTTACCCAAGTTAGGCGCTTTCAAGGTATATGTCTCGCCAATTTTGGTCCCTTCAATCGTATAACGGCCCGATTTCACCAATTGATTCAATATTGATTCAGGCATATTTGATCGTATTTCCAACTGAAGACGTACCGTATTATTATTCCAGTTTTTTATCTCGAGTTTGTTGTATTTAAAATCAAAAAGCACACTTGAAGCCCCACTGGGGTCAATTGTCTTTACAAGCGTTTTACTTTCATTTTGAGCAGATAGCAATACAGCAAAAATTAAAAATAAAGAAAGCAGTGAAATGTTTTTCATAATTATCTGTTATTTCGTTCAAATTCAAATTAAGAAAATTAATAGATTTGAACTAAACTTTTACAAGGAAAATCTAATAATTTTTTGAAAAAAAAATAAATCGTAAACTTGAGCACTGACGAGGGCATTTTTATATCTCGACATGAATAGTAAATTAGTTAAACGCTAACAAAGCTACTATATGATGTCGCTTCTGACAAATGTTTAAGCAGTCTTCGACGATTTACTTTTTTTAATAATTTCTTTAACTGTTTAGATAGAAAAAAAAATGAATTGTATGTTCACTTTTTATTAGTTGAGATAATGACCAACTAAAATAATTTCAATACGAATAATGTTAAATAACATCAAAATAATTTTTGTAATTATCTGATGTTTTTTACTTATTTTGAATAATTATTGGTTTTCCATCTATAAGAATATCTCCAGTCTTCAGTTTTATATTAGGACTTCCTTTAAGCTTTGACTGTATTTTGACCTCTGTAATACCTATTGAATCTGTAATTTTTTTGTAATCAAGGATCTTGGTTTCGTCCAAGCCACGTGCTACAAGAGAAGTTGCATCTTTGAACAGTGTGTTATTTGCCATTATATAGTAGCCTGGAGTTTTTACAGAAACGCTAATCTCTTCTTCGAGGTCTTTACCGCGAACGGATACATTTTTCTCAAGATTTGGTGCATTCACAAAATATGTATCCCCGTCTTTTACACCTTCAAGCGTATAACGACCGGCCTTTACCAACTGTTCCAATACATGAAGCGGCATATTTGACTTTATAATCAATTCGATTCGGAAACCCATCCCATCCCAAGGTTGGGGATTGATTTGAGCAGCTTTAAAGTCGATAACTACACTGGTAGCTTCTGAAGGATCCAACGTTTTGACAAGCGTTTTGTCAGAATTTTCCTGTGCCTTAGCCAGAAAAGCAGTAAAAAAAAGAACTGTAAAAAATGATAGTACTCTCATGATGTGTAAAATTGTTATTAATGATTGGCTTCTTAAAAGGCTAAAATATGTAAAAGATGAATATCTACTAACAATAATCCCAAATATTTCATAAGGAATTTAAATAACATTTAAAAGCCTAGTTATTCTAACTAAATTGCTTCACTTTTAGCTAAAATCCATTCTTTTGCATGAATTTGAGACTTTAGCTGTTGATTTTTTTATAAAATTATAAGTTTTATTGGCAGTATTTACAAAAAAACAGACTGTTTATTCAACTCTGTCAAGTAAATAAATTTTCTTAATTTTTAGGGACTGATTTTTTATCCAAAAATCTGAAAGAGATCTATATTTACCTGAAGTGGTTTATCTTTTTCCCAGATTTCAAGTTCTGCCGTTTTTTGCCCCTCCGTTATTTTAATAAATTTTGTCAATGCAAGGTCTTTTACCAGCCGTTTATTAATTTCCGATATCAACCATTTAAAATTGATGAATGGTCTTACCATCATGGGAATTTTCTTCAGCTGCTGTTTTACGGCCTCATCCTGAAGCAATTCTTCTGCTGTCATTCTTACAATATTTTCATCATTTTCATTTCGAAGACAGACATAAGGTATTGACTTTAGCGGGTCGATCTCCACCCACATGTAAAGTTTAGGATTATTGAACTGTTTTTTGCGGTAGCGCAGCTGTTCATTCAATTCTTCTTGGGCTTTTTCCAACATCGTGCGGACAACGAAAGAATTGTTTAAGGGGTTGAACATCGTACATGTTTTAATTTAGACATAAATACAGCTGTTTTAGCCTATTGAAGTAGACCTGCATCAGGTCCCAAATAAAATCCCACGAAAACAAAGGGTTTCTAATCGGATACTATTATTTCTTAGTCCTTTTTCAATAAAAATGACTTATCAAAAGTCTGAATCATGAGGCGCATGAGTGAGCTGAATTCTTTGTCAGTTCCATCCATTGCACGGCGCACCCAGAAAACAGCAGACGTGTTCATTTCATACCAATCGTAATCGAAGGATTCGTATTTATCGGTAAAATCGCGAAAATGCTCCTGCATATTATAACTAGCCTCTGAAGCATTGGCCGCAATAAAAGAATTATAAGCAGTTACAGCCGCTTTTTTATTGCTTTCAATAGCAATAACATACTGATAGCTGTGCCAAAAACACTGTAGGTATTTTTTCAGCTGTTTATCGTAGAAAGGTTGAGCTTTTTTAACAAACTTTTTATCAGCCAAGAGAACAGTGAGATTTGATTGCAGTTTTTTCAAAAATTTTGGATTGTAATTACCGAAACTGCCGGAAGTGAGGTTCATTTCTTTATTGTGAGGCCCCGATTTATAAACAGGTTCACCCATGAGCTGAGCTACTTTAGCGAGACTGAGCAATTCTTTGTTTAAATAATATTTTCCGCGAATACCAAGATCTATCAGATAAGTATTGGCCTGTTCGTATTCATTGAAACCGTCAGGTGCTTCAGTCCAATCTTTTAATATTGATTCCGCTGTTTTTTTAAACTCGGTCTTTTCCTTTTTGCTCTGTGCAAAACCCGGAGCAGACAAACAAAACATGATGGCAAAAGCACTGATTTTGAGTAATAATTTCATAATGGGATTAAAATTGGTTTGTGAAATTTAAAAAAAATTGGTTTAATGTTCAAAATTAGCATATTTTTATGAATTAAGCGCCCCTTATCATTGTTTCTTAAACGTACAATTATCTAAATCATATTGTCTGTCATGGAAGATTTAAATGTGAATGCTCCAATTTCGAGAGAAGTTGCCAAATCCCGCCTCAGTTATGCCAAAGATTCAGATCCTAGGATTAAACGTATCATTATTAAGTCGATAGAAAAATTTACTGGTCGTCCCCATATTGAAAAGCTCTATACCGAGATGAAAGAGATGGAACTGACGCCGCAAAGTATTTGGCGCATTGCACTTGAAAAACTCAAAGTTTATCCGCATTTCAGTGAAGAACAATTGGGAAAGATCCCGAAAGATGGACCTGTTTTATTTGTGGCCAATCACCCTTTTGGGGTCATCGACGGACTTTTGCTGGGTTTGCTGGCTTCCAAAATACGACCGCAGTTTGGCATTCTGGTAAATGAAGTGCTCTGTACCGAGGAAATGTTCAAGCCCTACTTCCTCCCTATCGACTTCCGTGAAACCAAAGAGGCTCTGCAAACCATCATCAATACGCGCAAAGAAACCCTCGAAAGGCTGGAACGGGGCGAGGCAATCGCTATCTTTCCCTCAGGCGGTGTTGCTACTGCCAAGAATGTGATTGGCAAGCTCGAAGATCTGGAGTGGAAGCGTTTTGTGCTCAAACTGGTTCAAAAATCAAAGGCAACGATAGTTCCAATCTTCTTTCATGGTCAGAACAGCTTTTTATTCCAATTGGTCAGCCATATCCACCCGCATCTGCGACTGAGCCTGCTTTTGAACGAGGTACGCAATAAAATGAACCGACATATTGGCATCAGCATTGGCGAACCGCTTGCTTATGAAGATTTATTGAAAGTGGGCAAAAACGATGAATTGCTCCATCACATGCACAAACTCACCTGGGAAATGCAGCACGATCCCTATTACAGCACATTCAAAACAAAAAGTGGAGGAAGAAAAATGGCGAAGAAAGAAAAGAAAATGTAAGATTGAAGTTAAAAGATTAAAGACTTTTTGATTACTGTATTCAAAAAATAAGGGCTAGCCAAAATTAAATTAAATGGCTAGCCCTTATTTATTTAGGTATTTAAACCTTATAAAAACGAAGGATTAATACCTGCTGCTCCGGTGGTTTTGCTTCGGAATGCTAAAGTCTTTCGTTCGCAGTTCTTTTTCAGTTTTACTGTTTACTAATTAATGCCAATGAAGGGTAGAAAAATTTTGTAACACGTTGATTTTATATTAAAAAAACACTAAAAATTACTAGCCGCAGGCACCATTTCAGAGGTCGGAAGCACCAGCATATAGAAGCGGCCTTCTTGAGTACAATATTCTGCCTAAGACAAAAGTAAAAAAGAGCCTGCGCAGCGTTATGCGATTATATTTGAATTTGATATTTCAAACCTTGATTGGCATCATTATCCAGTCAATCCTTAATTCTTTTATCTTAAAAGTCCAGATCCAAGTCCAAGTCATCATCATCGTCTGTACTCAAATCAAGATCATTTTTGTCATCGCTAAGGTCCAAATCATCGTCATCGCCAAAATCCAAATCGTCATCGCCAAAATCGAGATCATCCAATCCCAAACCTGCAAGGTCATCGTCACCTAAATCCAAACTGTCGAGATCCATATCGTCATCATCCAGACCGAGGTCCAAGTCCAGATCCATATCATCATCACCCAAATCGAGGTCACCAAGATCCAGGTTATCCAAGTCCATGTCATCGCCGAGGTCCAGATCGAGATCACCAAGGTCTAAATCATCATCCCCTAAGTCGAGGTCTAAATCACCAAAGTCGAGGTCATCGTCACCCAAATCTAAATTGAGATCATCGAGATCGAAGTCCAAATCGAGATCCAAATCTTCGCCATCCTCATCACCGATTGCCAAACCGGCTGCAGCGGCAACAGCAGCTGCTGCCCCACCCGATTTCATATTGACAATTTCCAAATCAGAGCCATGAAATACACCTTGTTTCATAATGCTTTCTTCGAACCAAACACAGGTTGGATCTCCAAAATCGAAGCCCTGCATCTCGAAACGGCGGTCCATCGATTTAAAAAAGTTACCGCTGCCATCCTCGTCATGTCCGTCGCCAAGCAGGCGAATCACTGTCATTTCGGTATTGGATTCTATATGTTTTACTACGTCTCCTACTTTCATTAGTTAAAAGTTAAAAGTTAAAAGAGGAAAGTGGAACTTGTTTGTTTTTAAAGTTCCGAAATGCGAACCAAAAAGATAAATAATCTTTAAAAAGATGATACTTTTAAGGTGATTTATTTTATCACTATAGAACTCTCGTCGTCTGGGACGAGATCGCGATTCACTTCCTTGCCCTCCGGTTCGCTGCGCGTTCTTTCTGTTCAGCTTTGTTCTGTTTGTTTTTACCAGTCATCATCATCGTCATCGTCGTCGTCGTCATCATCGTCTCCGGCACTCTGTTCTGCTACAAATTGTCCGTCACGAAATTTCAAACATACCGCTTTAAAGGTATTTGTGATGGTTTTCATTTGACCATTGGGCAATGCCTGCTGATATTCACAGACAATATCGCCTTTTTTAAAGCCTTTCATACGGGCAGCTTTTTCCCTTGAGCCGTCGCCAGATTTTATCACATAGGTGACAACCATTTCCGGTCCACCCGATTTTAAGATTACAACATCGCCTTTGTCAGCCATGATTGATATGTTTTAATAAACAAGGTAAAAAGAAAGGTATTTTCAACACTTTTCCGTTGAGTCCAAATATAGAATAAAGGCTTTAAAAAAGCAAAAAAAGGGCAGAGTATTTTTATATACCCGACCATTTCTGAAAGTTGATTGGTCTACCCTTTCATTCCAACAATATTACAGTCACAAAAAAACAGGCAACTGTCTCCCAACAATTACCTGTTTTTAAAGAAACTTGCATCGTATTAATATCTAACACATTCTTTCGGCTTTACCTTTGTTTTAAACAATCTAAAATTCATCCTGTAACCATAATAAAAACGTGTGCCATCAATAGAAGTCTTAGCATACTGCATTGGTACGTTTGTTATTTTATAAAACAGCTCGAATTCCCCCAGTTTTGTAAATCCTTTGGAGTAGCCTGTTTCAATCCCAATTGACATCCATTTGAAAATATCTGCCTCAATAGCAAAAATACCATCCAAAAGTATAAAATTTCTTCTGAATTGTCCATTCCCTTTTTGGTCATAGTCAATTCGTATATTTTTATCAGTATAGTGAATATAAGTTTGGTCAGCATAATTTGCATAATCAAAACCTCGATGATGAGCAAATACCGGCCCCACACCAAATTTTACATAAATATTTCGCTTCCATACTTTTAATGCAGGATACCTAAATAATAGATGGAAAGGGTACATTTGGCCAAAAACCAATGCATATCCACTACCATTTATCCCCACAATAGGTGCATCAAATTCGTAAGATCCAGTAAAATAAAATCCCTGAACAGCAGTTCGAATACCAAAATATTCTTTATACCAAAGCGTGGCTTCAATTCCCCATCGGCTTCCAACCTCGCTCCATGGTCTATGAATAGCATATTTACCATCTACTTCAGGGCTTATGATTGTCCAATTGTTTGTATTTACTATTGGTCCAACCCTAAGTTCAAACTGGGCTGTGGAGGTGATTGTTATGAGGCAAAATAAGAAAATTCTTAACATAGCCTATTGACCAGATATGATTTCCTTATAACCACTATTTGAGTTATTATCTTCTGCATAATGAGTCGATTTAATATCTCCAGTACGCATAGATAAAGTTGGAAACCACTGATGATTAGATGATTGATAAGTAAAATCAACCGTTTTTCTATTAGTCACAACATTTGTACTTCCATGGTTATAAACCTGACAATTTCCATTTGATGAGTGTTTTAAATAAAAAGAGCCAGTCCAACCTGCTTTAAGTATATCAGACTTATGCTTTTTCCAACCATTTACCCATTTATAATTCGTACTTTTTGCACAAATTGAGTGGTGAAATAAAGTATTCGTCAATTTTAATGAATATAGTAACCTTCTTCCTGAGTTATTATAAACCTGAGGAAGTTCTTTAAAATATTGTAAATGCCCACATCCAACTACTATGTTTTGACTTTCAACACTTGTGCAAGAACCAGAGGTTGTGACTAGCGTAACAGTAACATTTGATGAATTAAAATAAGTATGGTCAACATGAGCGCCAGCATTTACTAAACCAGTATTATCTCCAAAGTTCCAATCAAACTGAAGAGGAGATCCTAAGCTTGTTGTTACATCAAAAAAAATATGATCACCATCTTCAGGATCGTCAGTTACGGTAAAATGACCATAACAATTTGTAGGGTTTGGCAGTGAATAAGAAAATGAAGAATTACAATTAGACGCCTCTAATGTTAAATTCAGAGTAACTATAAATGGGTATCCATTTGTGGGAAAGCTTATTACACCTGGATTAGCGCCATTTAAACCATTAGCGGTATAAGTCCCTGCTGAGTTCGCATTCAATCCTCCTCCAAAATTCCAATCATACTGTACATTTGATGAAATATTGAAAGAAACGCTTTTGATTTCATAATAATCTCTTCCATTATAGGAATTGAGGAATTCCATTTTAAATCTTGCAACACATTCCGGAATTTTAGGAATTCCATTTTCGAAAAGCTTTCTTTTTTCAGGATTTAAAAAATTATATAGCACCAAATTTTCTTTTTCTTCAACTTCTCCAAATGGGGTAGTCCTAATATAATTTAAATTGCTTGAACTATTATCTGTTAATATTATCGAATTATATTCATCTACCTGCTTTATTATATACTCAGAAATTCTAATTTCTAAGTCTTCGTTCATCATTGTCATTAAATATGGATCTTTCCAAAAATGACCGGGAAAATTTATTGGGTCAGCTCCTTCTTGTTGTAAATACAACTCCTCAGCCGCTTCCTGTGACGATCTCAATGAATTAAAATTTGTAAATCTATCTTCAAATAATTTTAAAGCCGGTTGAATTGGTTCTAAATCATCATCATTTTCATTATCAGGGTCAAATCCAAGTTGGATAATCGCATCTCGATAATAATCGTCATTTCCGTTCAACTCCCTTAATGAGTTTACTACTAAATCATAGGTTTCTTGATCTTTAAAAACTAAATATCCGTTTTCTTCCCAAACATCATTAGTAGTCATAGCAAAATCATTAATGCTATTTTTTAGAATGCCATTATTCCGAGTTGAACCGGATTGCATAGTCTCTTTTTTGGCACAGGAACCAGTGCAAAATATTATTAATAAAAATAATAAATTAACATAATTTAATTTCGATCCAGCACGGGGGGGGGGCAATTAAATAGTTTTTCATAAATACTTTTTTTAATTAAAATAATAAATTAAAGGCGATAATCTTCACAAGTTAATATTTATTACTTGCAATTTTAGTTTTATCGTTTATAATATTTAATTCAAAAAAAACAGGCAACTGTCTTCCAACAATTACCTGTTTTAAATAAGCTTTAAAGATCAAAGTTTAAAGATCAAAGTCATCTTTCATCTTTCGCTTCACAGACCTGTGGTTCACTTCGTGGCTGCTACGCGGTCATCTTTCATCTTTTAACTTCCATCTTTTATCTTCCTACATACTTACTGTCGACTTCGGCGCTGCAGAAACAATCTCTGTATTTGACTGCGCTCTGAATTTCTCGAAGTTTTTAACAAATTTATCGGCAAGATCCTGCGCTTTAGCATCGTAGGCACCCTTATCTGCCCAAGTGTTGCGCGGATTAAGGATCTCAGCAGGAACGCCCGGACATTCCGTCGGCATTTGCAGATTGAAAACATTTAAAGTATCGTATTCAACGCTATCGAGGTTTCCAACCAGAGCCTCTGTGATGAGTGCGCGGGTATAAGACAGCTTAATACGGCTGCCGGTACCGTAAGCACCACCTGTCCATCCTGTGTTTACCAACCACACATTTACCTCATTTTTGGTAATCAGTTCGCCCAACATTTCCGCATATTTTGCAGGATGCAATGGCAGGAAGGCAGCACCAAAACAGGCAGAGAATGTACCCTGTGGCTCGGTAACACCCATTTCGGTACCGGCAACTTTTGCAGTATACCCGGAGATGAAGTAGTACATCGCCTGCGCCTTGCTCAATTTTGAAATTGGAGGCAGAATACCGAATGCATCGGCAGTCAGGAAGAAAATATTTTTTGGAATACCGCCTTTGGAAACAGGCAGGGCATTATCGATATAATGAATCGGATAAGAAACGCGGGTATTCTCCGTAATTTTAATATCGGTATAATCAACAGTACGTGTTCCTTCCTGGAAGCCGATATTCTCCAAAAGAGAGCCGAATTTAACGGCATCCCAGATCTGCGGTTCCTTCTCCTTGCTCAGGTCTACACATTTTGCATAGCAGCCGCCTTCAAAGTTAAAAACGCCTTCTTCAGACCAGCCGTGCTCGTCGTCACCGATCAGACCGCGCTTAGGATCTGCGGAAAGAGTAGTTTTACCCGTTCCGGAAAGGCCGAAGAAAATAGCAGTATCACCCTCAGTGCCTACATTTGCAGAGCAGTGCATTGACAATACCTTGCGCTGATGCGGCAATACAAAGTTGAGGATAGTGAAAATACCTTTCTTAATTTCGCCGGTATAACCTGTACCTCCGATGAGGACAGTCTTACGACCGAAATTGATAATTGCAAAATTATGCTTGCGGGTACCGTCAATTTCAGGCACCGCATAAAAACCGGGCGCGCAGACAATTGTCCACTCAGGTTCGATGCTCATCATTTCCTCCGCTGTCGGACGGATAAACATGTTATAGGCAAACATCGCTGACCATGGTTTCTCGGCAATAACGCGCAGAGAAAGACGGTATTTTTCATCAGCACAGGCAAAACCGTCGCGGATGAAAAGATTTTTGCCCTGCAGATAAGCAGTCATTTTTTCATAAATATCCTGAAAACGCTGTTCATCGAAGGGGATATTGATATCACCCCAATTAACACTGTTTTCGGTAATTTCATCTTTTACTATGAATTTGTCTTTTGGAGAACGGCCGGTATATTCACCGGTCATAATAGCGAGGGCGCCGTTTTCGGCCAACACACCTTCATCCATTGCAATTGTATGTTCTACCAATTGTGGAACCGTAAGATTCCAATAAGCTGTGCCGTAATTATGAATGCCGTAAGCAGCCAAATCGGCTTTAGGGTTTTTAATTCCTACTTGCTTCATTATTTGATTATTATAGATTTTCAGAAGTCAGATTTTCAGACATTATAAACTGACAGGCGAATATCTGTATTCAAAAAAATATTTGAAAAATATATAAAAGCAGAAGCGAAAGTTGCAGAAAGTTCTGCAGCTTTCGCTTAGTAATTTATCAGTTATTTATTGTGTGCTGCATTTCAGCATTCACAGTTCTGCCGGGATAAACTTTTAAAGCCTGTTCAAGACAATCCATAGAGGCATGTAAATCCATTTCGTTCAATACATAAGCCATTCTGACCTCCTGTTTACCCAAACCGTCTGTGGCATAGAAACCAGTACCCGGCGCCAGCATGACAGTTTGTTTATTGTATTCAAAATCTTCCAAAAGCCATTGGCAGAAACGGTCAGAATCATCAATCGGCAATTGCACCATAGCATAAAAAGCTCCGTTTGGCGTTGGCGTCAAAACACCATCCATTGCTTTCAGACGATTCACCACAATCATACGGCGCTTGTCATATTCTGCCTTTACTTCTTCGAAATAACTTTTAGGTGTTTCGCAAAGCGCTTCAGACATGATCTGTCCCAAAGTGGATGGACTCAAACGGGCCTGTGCAAATTTCATGGCAGCATTATAAACCGTTTTGTTTTTCGTTACCAGTACACCGATACGGGCACCGCAGGCCGAATAGCGTTTAGACACCGAGTCGATCATGATCGTATGTTCATCCAATCCCGGCAGGCTCAGTACCGAAGTGTGCTCGCAACCGTCATAGACGAAGTCGCGGTACACCTCATCCGAGAACAGGAAAAGATTGTGTTTTTTAACAATTTCGCCTAATGCCAGCAATTCTTCATTACTGTACAGATAACCCGTTGGATTGCCCGGATGACAGATAAGGATTCCTCTTGTTTTGGGAGTAATGACTTTTTCAAATTCAGAAACCGGCGGCAGGGCAAAACCTGTCTCGATTTTGGCCGTGATCGGGCGGATGACCACGCCCAAGCTTTCAGCAAAACCGTTGTAATTGGCATAAAATGGTTCGGGAACAATGAGTTCATCGCCATTATCCATACAGGTCATCATCGCAAACATGAGCGCTTCAGAGCCGCCATTGGTTACAATGATATCATTTGGAGTAAGTTGAATATTGTATTGGCTGTAAAAATCGGCCAATTTGCGGCGGTAAGATTCAAAACCGGCAGAGTGGCTGTATTCCAGCACTTTAATGTCGGCCTCGCGCACAGCTTTCATACCGATTTCAGGTGTCAGAATATCTGGCTGACCGATGTTGAGGTGGTAAACAGTTACCCCTCTTTTTTTAGCAGCTTCAGCAAAGGGCACAAGCTTGCGGATGGGTGAAGCAGGTGCATTTTCGCCTCTTTTGGATATGTTGGGCATACGATAGTTGAAAGAGGAAAGTAAAAAGATAAAAGTCTGAGCTTGAGTCTTTTTGTTTCCTGTGTTAATAATTAAACCCTTTCATCCTTCGGGTAAAATTTTCCGAATAGTGCGCAAAGATATAAAATGCTTTCTGATTCCTAAACTATAAAGGTCTTTAATTTTCTTTGGTTCTGTTCTTTTTAGCATGTCCCCTTCTGCTTTGCTGACGGGGTCGGGCTATCCGCTACGGCCTTCGTACCTAGTCCCCGCTCCTATCCCTCATGCGTGGGCAGGCGCAGGCGCCTGCGCGCTCCGCGCAGCTTTGCCCCCGTGCAGTGCAAATTTGACAACTTTTAAAAAGTTGTCAAATCTAAACGCGGACGGCTGCAATATACGTGTGTGAACTGATGCTGTCTAAAACGCAGATATTTTACTATTTATAAAAGGCACTTGCACATTCCAAAAAATGTCCTTAAATTGCCCCGTTCAAAATACCTAAACTAACTAAATCAATATCATGGCGAACCAAAACTTGGCGGAGCAGCTGAAAAAACTGAAACAGCAGCTCGCAATCTGGCAGCAGGAGCTGACCAACTACAAACAATGGGCAATTGCCAACGATGGCGTTATCTCCAAAACGGAGCAGTACGAAATTGACCGCAGAGCTTCTGAAGTGGACAAAATCAATGCCCGCATTTTTCAAATCGAAAAGGCCAAAGGAATCAATCAGGAAGCCGCCCCGACCGAAGTACAGCAAAGTGGAAAAAATACGGTCAATACAAGCAGAAAAATCAGCGGCACTGTCGGTCAGGGCGGTGCAAACATTGCAGCGGATGTCACCCTGGTGCAGACCCTGCTTAACAAATTTGGATACAGACTGACAACTGACGGAGATTGCGGCAAAAAATCAATTGCAGCGATCATGGATTTTCAATCCAAAAAAGCTGGCTTCTCAAAACCTGACGGACTGATTTCTCCCGACGGCAAAACCTGGAAAATCCTCTCTGGATCCGGTGCAGCTGAACAGCCGCAAACTACACCGACAACAACCACAGAACAGCCCGTATCGAAGCTAAGCGGTTCTGTAGGTGAAGGCGGTAAGAATGTTGCAGCCGATGTCATGTTGGTAAAAAAACTGCTCAATAAAGTTATAGCTGCCGGATTGACAGAAACGGATGTAAATGTAGGTCCAAAAACGGTTGCAGCTATCAAAAAATTTCAAACTGACAAATTAGGCGCTGCGAAAGTTAGCGGCCTGATTGAGGTAGACAGCGAAAGCTGGAAGGTACTGAACGGCGGAACTGCCGCTCCTGTCACCGAACAGCCGGCAGCAACAGTCACGCCAAATGCAGTATTGAGTGCACAGGTCGGACTTGGTAAGGCCAACAAACCCGGCGATGTGGCAGCCATACAGCAACTGCTCAATACACATGGTTATAAATTCGCCGTGGACGGCGTTTTTAACAATGCACTTTCCGATGCCATTAAAAAATTCCAAAAGGAAAAAGTGGGCAGCTCATCCCCTGACGGAGTGGTCGATCCAGGCGGAAAAACCTGGAAAACACTTAAAGGTGAAACAGTTCCAAGCGAAAATACCACTCCTGCCGGACCGCTAAACAAACCAAACTGGATCAGTATCGCTGAAGGCGAGATCGGACAAAAAGAAAAAGCAGGCTCTGAACATAATCCAAAAATCGTGGAATACCACTCCACTACCGGCAAATCAAAAGATGATGAAACGGCCTGGTGTTCTTCCTTTGTGAACTGGGTGATGAACAAGGCCGGACAGGGTGGCACCAATTCCGCCATGGCCGTTTCTTGGGCAAAATGGGGCAAAAAAGTAACAAAACCTGCTTATGGCTGTATTGCAGTCATCGACTGGGATGGTCCCGGTCCGGGCTGGAAAGGCCATGTCGGCTTTGTTGTTGGCATGAAAGGCTCTTCTATCCTGCTTTTGGGCGGAAATCAGAGCAATGCCGTGAATATTTCATCTTTCGGAACGAGTAAAGTAATTGCCTACATATATCCAAGCAATTTTGAAATCCCTGAAAATTTCTACACTTTTGGTGAAGCTAGTGGCGATTTTGGTGATGATACAGATATTGGCAATACCAGGTAATTAAAATTGAATAATTTATTTTAACTTTATGCCCACCATCGGTAATGTATTAAAAATTGAACGCATTTTATATAAAGCCTGAAACATAATCTCCTCGCTAAAAGCCGGACATTGCTATACAACTGAACTTAACAAAACAAAAATTATTAAACCGAATGATAAAATAGTTCTGAATGTAAACAAATATGCATTACCAAAATTGGATGCAGACCTTCCTGAATTCAAATATATCCATAAATCTGCAACTACTTCATTCAAACTCCTTGGAATGAAAACTTCTGTTGGTATAGATCCTGAATTAATGGTACCTGCTTTGGATGACAGTTTCCCATATTTGTACCCTTCCGATCCATTAAACCCTTATGGTGGCGCTAGATAGTTTTAGGGCATTATAAAAAACAAAACCCGATGAATTCCAGTGAACTCATCGGGTTTGTTTTTTATACAATTAAGCTATTACTTATTTTTCTGATAACATAATATCTACTCTTCTGTCGACAGTATTCACAGCGTTTGTACCGCTTACTGTATTCTCCTGACCCATAGGCAGAACAATAATTTTATCAGAAGGCAAACCAAGGCTTACCAAATGTTTACGTACGGCGATACAACGTTTGGCGGAAAGTTCCAGATTTTTGTTTGGATCACCATCTGTACTTGCATTACCGTAAAGATAAACTGTTGCATCAGGCGTAGCAGTCAAAGAAGACTTAAGTGCATCCAATTTTGATTTTTCAGCAGCACTAAGGTCTGCAGAGTTGTTGCCAAAGTTGATTTCACCCATTTTCTTGTACTTCATCGGCTGTTTTTTAATAGCCTCACGAAGTTCTTCAATGTCTTTTGTGTTTTTGTTGATAGTCTGTTGTTGAGCATTCATCAAATCCTGTTGATCCTGCATTTTTTTAGTTAATGCAGCATTGCCTTCGTTAGCATTTTTTTCAACCTTATCCAAACGATCATTGATGTCATCTTCAATCGAATTGGTTTTTGAAGTAAAGGTATCCAATTTGGTATTTGTCTGATCGATTTTTTCAGAAAGCAGTCTGTCAATTTCTTTCAGCTTTTCGATTTCTTCGCGCATAGTCAGCATTTCTTTCTCTTTTTTGTCATCTTTGCCAAAACGGTATGACATCATGAACTCATGCTGTGTACCCAATGCACTGAGCAGGCTGGCACTTGGCGTAATTTCAAAATTATAAGCAACAAAAATGCGCTGCTTTAACTCAACACCTAAAGAGGCTGCAATTGCAGAAGTAGCAGTCTGCCAGTTGCTGGAACGATATCCCAAACTGGCCCAAAGCAATCTTTTCCAAGAGCCAACTACACTTACTTCTGCCTGAACGGGCAGAGATGGAATGAGACGGGTCATTACTACAGGACGAACCATCCAATCTTTTTTGGCTCCGAAGTTAAAATCATAACTGACATTTGTCATGAAGTGACGTGTATTGATATACTTCACCTCCTGTCCAAATGCCGAAAGGAAACGGATTTGATTATTTAAGCCCTGTAACATGGAAAGTCCAACATTCAGATCTTTCCAACGATAGTTAAGCCCCATGCTGAAGTCAAAGGAAGTACCGCGAGCAGTTGTTGCCAACAATTGTGCATCATTTGGATTTTCAACAGTAGCCGCAGCAAAGTCAAAGCTTTGATGTATAAATCCCAAAGAAATGCCTGCAGACAAACGGTGAACAAAATCCTTACTGAAAGGAATATGATAAGCATAAGTACCCATACCGCCTACTCGATTTATGATATGTGTACGATCTGAATAAAGCATTGCTCCTATACCCATGTCAGTACCGTTAACGGGTGTTTCCATTGTCAACATCCCAGTCACCGGTGCATAAGGCATTGAGGTCCACTGACGCTTAAAATTGAGATTTATAGATCCCATTCCGCTATCGCCGGTGCGAGCAGGATTGTATAAGTATGGGTTATATAAATATTGGCTCAAAACAGGTAATTGCTGAGCACTTGCCTGTAGTGAAAGACCCAAGCCTGCACCAAAAATTATTTTAAGAAATAATTTCATATATATAGTAATTAAATGTGAATGAATTCGCTTCGCGGAGCCTTCGGGTTCCTTTTTGAGTTTGAAGATTTGAAATTTGATATAAAACTTCAAATCTTCAATCTTCAGTTTAACGTTTAATGGTTACAGCACCGGTAAATTCTTTAACATCGGTACGTATAATGTAGTAATAAGTACCCTCAGGCAATTTCTTGCCGGAATTTTGATGAGTACCATCCCAATCATTCGTATAGTTTTGAGAATTCAATACTTCCAAACCACCTCGGGTAAATACCTGAAGTGTATAAGGACCTACATTGTCCAAGAATCCTATAACCCAAGTTTCATTCACACCATCACCATTAGGTGTAAAAAGGTCAGTGACAACAATATCATTGGCGGGTTCAACTGTTACATTAACCTTTTCTTCAGCTGAACAGCCTTTTGAATCAGTAATCATTACAGAAACCATATAAGACCCTGCAGGTGCACCTGTGAACATTGTAGTTTGTGACAATGGAGTAGACAGATAAGTTGCTGGAGACCACAGATAAAGTACACCTCCACCGGCAAAAAGTACCAATTCCGATCCTTCTTCAATTGTTGTATCAGCAATAACGAAGGTATTGGGAATTGTATCAATTACAACATCAACTGTAAGACTTGATGTACAGTTATTTCTTGTAACGTCTACCGTGTAAATTCCTGCTACAAGCGAACTTACATTCGAAATAACTGGAGTACGATCTGTTGAACTGAAGCCATTAGGGCCTGACCAACTGTATGTTGCACCAAAAACTTCCGGAACAGAAAGATTAAGTGTATTGCCATTACAAAGCGGGCTATTACTAAATGCCATTCCTGCCTGCGGCAATGTTGTTACCTGAACTAAAGTAGATACAGGATCAGAAACACAACCGTTAGCATCAGTCACCATCAAAGTATAGAAACCCTGATGATCCAATTCATTAACATTAGAAATTGAAGGCTGATTCTGAATAGAAACAAATCCGTTTGGACCTGTCCAATCATAGGTAACACCTGTAATCGCCGGAGCCGTAAGATTCAAATCTTCTCCCTCACAAAGCGGACCATTGTTGCTGATACCACCTGTTATAACAGGAAGTGCATTTACAGTTACTGTGGTGGAAGCTGAAGTTGAAGGACAGCCATTTACAAAAGCAGAAACGGTATAAACACCTGCTTGAGCAGAACTTAATTCGGAAATCATCACTGTTTGCATTGTCGAGCTGAATCCTCCGGGACCTGTCCAACTGTAAGTCGCTCCCGGTATAGTTGAAGCCTGAAGGAACAAAGTTTCACCTGTACAACCAGGGCCATCATTTGTGGCAACGGGTGCAGTTGGAGCAGTCAATACAGTTACAGCAATTCCTGTAAGTGTAGATTGGCATAAACCATTAACTTCAGAAACATAGAAAATGTAATTTCCTGCAGCAGAAGTTCCAGCATTGAATGTGGCATTTGGATTGGCGAGTGACATGGTCACCCGTCCAATTTCAACAAAATTTGAATTGTAGAATACCAGGTCACCTGTACCGGAACCTGTAGCAGAAAGTGTAATATTTCCACCTGAACAAGTAGTAACTGCTGTTGCAGCAGGAGCTGTAGGTAAGGCAGTAACAGTAGCTGTCACAGTTGTCAGTGCACTTGTACAACCCTGAGCAGAAGTTTCGCGTACAAAATAAGCTGTAGTCTGAGTCAATGGTGTACTGGTAAAAGCAGTTCCTGTTCCCAATACTAAACTTGCACTGGCATCTCCGAACCATTCGAGAGTTCCTCCTGTTCCGCTTGCGCTAAATGAAGCTGTCTGACCTGCGCAAACTGAAACTCCTGTTGCAGTTGGTGCAGCCGGAATTGCATTTAGATTAACAGTAACCGGAGTTCCTGTACTTATACACCCATTTGTGTTAGCAACAGCAACATGATAAGTTGTAGCAACTGTCAAAGCAGGAGTAGTAAAGTTACTGCCGGTTGACAACAAAGTTGTCAGGGTTGCATCGGCATACCATTGAATCGTGCCTGTACCACTTGCAGTAAGTACGGCAACATCACCTGAACATACACTTGTTCCGCTTGCTGTTGCTGCAGCTGGTACTGAATTTACAATAGCAGAAACGGGTGTGCGTGTTGAAGTACATGTACCATTATTTTCAGATACATAGAAAGTGTAGGTTCCTGCTGCCAAAGCACCTGCATTGAAGCTGGCACCTGTACCCAAGGCAACGCCACCAGTTGCAACGTTGAACCAGGAAAGTGTTCCGCCAGAGCCGAAGCCGTTCAGAATTGTATTTGCACCAGCACATACCTGAGTTGAAGCACCTGCCGGAGTGTTAGGCAAGGCATTTACGGTGACTACAACAGCTGTCAATGCGCTTTCGCAACCTGCAGCTGAAGCTTCCTGTACATAAAAAGTGGTCGTTTGATTTAAAGTAGAAGTTGTGAAACTTGCACCTGTGCCTACAGAAAAAGAGGCACTTGCATCGGCATACCATGTGAGCGTTCCACCTGCTCCTAAAGCTGTGAGTGTTGCAGTATTGCCCGCACATACTGCTGCTCCTGTGCCGATTGGGCCTGCAGGAACTGCATTGATATTTACAGTTACGGCAGTACCTGCACTTATACATCCGCTTGAATTGGCAACTGCTACATGATAAGTTGTGGCTGCTGACAAAGAAGGCGTCGTGAAGCTGCTGCCGGTTGACAACAAAGTTGTAAGGGTTGCATCGGCATACCATTGAATCGTGCCTGTACCACTTGCAGTAAGTACGGCAACATCACCTGAACATACACTTGTTCCGCTTGCTGTTGCTGATGAAGGAGCTGCATTTACAATAGCTGAAACGGGTGTGCGTGTTGAAGTACAGGTTCCATTATTTTCAGATACATAGAAAGTGTAGGTTCCTGCTGACAAAGCGCCTACATTGAAACTTGCACCTGTACCCAAGGCAACGCCACCAGTTGCAACGTTGAACCAGGAAAGTGTTCCGCCAGAGCCGAAGCCATTCAGAATTGTATTTGCACCAGCACATACCTGAGTTGAAGTACCTACCGGAGCTGAAGGAAGAGGAGAAACTGTTGCTGTTACAGCAGCCAAAGATCCTCTGCATCCGGAAGATGAAGTTTCCTGAACATAGTATGTAGTTGTTTGATTTAGCGTTGGTGTTGTAAAACTACCGCCTGTTCCCAGAGAAGTATTTCCGCTGGCATCACCGTACCAGTTAAGCGTTCCGCCTGAGCCAGTTGCTGTCAGGGTCGCAGTGAAGCCTGAACAAACTGAAGCTGCAGTTACATTTGGGGCTGCAGGAAGTGTATTGATATTGACAGTAACTGCTGTAGCTGTTGTACTGCGACAACCGCTGGCATTTACCAGTGCAACATGATAGGTTGTATTTGAAGATAAAACAGGAGTATTGAAACTGCTGCCGCTACCGACCTGATTTGTCATGGCAGCATCTGCATACCATTGAATTGTACCTGTACCTGTTGCCGTAAGGGTTGTTGCCGTACCAGAACAGATACTTGTACCTGAGGCTGTTGGGGCAGCCGGAGCAGGATTAACAACTGCACCCAAAGCTGTAAGTCCTGAAGAACAGGTACCGTTGCTTTCAGAAACATAGAAGGTATAATTGCCTGCGGCCAATGCCCCAGCATTAAAGCTGGCACCTGTGCCTAAGGCAACACCACCTGTAGGAACATTGAACCATGAAAGTGTTCCGCCTGCGCCAAATCCGTTCATGATGACATTCGATCCTGCACAAACAGGAGCAGAGGAAGCTGCAGGAACCGATGGAGTTGCTCCAACTGTAGCCTGAACAGATGTCAGAACACCCACACAACCTCCTACTGTTTCGCCAACATAATAAACGGCTGACTGATTTAAAACCGAAGTTACAAAAGTAGCGTTAGCACCTGGAGTTGATTGTAACACAATCTGTCCTAATGGATCACTGTACCAGGTAAGATTACCGGAACCTGAGCCGGTAGCAGTCAATGAAGCTGTCTGCCCTAAACATATTGTAGCGCCGGTAGCTACAGGGCCTGCTGAAGTAGCTACTACTGTAAAGTTGTGATAAACAGGAGTTGACCAACCGCAGCAGTTATCACGAATACGCAAACGTACCCGATAGTTTGTTGTGGTACCTGTAACTGGAGTTGACCAGCTTGCCACTGAAGTAGTAAAGATAGCAGTCGGAACAGCAGTAGAACCAGCTGCAGGAAATACTACCCATTCAAATTGAGCTCCTGTTGAAGCTGTTGTCATTGAAAATACATCACCTTCGCAAACAGTAGCAGTTAAAGCTGCAACATTTGGAAGCGCGCGGGTTGTGTAGACACCTACATAACCATTATATACTGTACCCGTTACTGTTAAATTGAAGTTACCATTAGCATTAACACCAACAATAGCACTATTTGTAGTTGTATTGAACGAAGATGAGGCACTGTTCAAATCGTTAATAAAATTCATTCCCGCTGGTAAAGCCCATGTTCCACCCGGATTTGTAATTGCAATCTCAGAGTTAGTACATCCAGAATGCAAAGCAGTAACAACCGGTACAACAGGGATAACCACTGAGGGGCTGGTCAAAGTACCATCGGTATAAACCTGAGCATTCAAACCATCGCCACCAAAACCACCATCGCCACCTTTTCCACCTGCAGCACCGCCACCACCGGCCCCACCTCGATTTCCATCACCGCAACCACAGTTTCCTGCAGTACTGGCACGGAAAGCACCACCATTACCACCAATACCGGCTGCTCCTCCTGCTCCGGCAGCACCGGAAGTCAGAGTTAAATTTGTAAGATTAGCTCCAACGGAAGAAGCTGTGCGAAAAATAGCAAAACTTGCACCTCCACCGGTACCACCGGTACCCGCTTCGCCGCCGCCACCGGCGCCGCTGCCGCCACTGCCACCATCACCTGCAACATCGATGAGGTCAGTATCACTTGCGCCGCCGCCGCCACCGCTACCGCCAATACCACCTGTCCCTCCGATACCGTCTGTACCAGAAGAAGGCACATAAAAACCTCCGGCAAAAGCAGAAGGATTGGTAATACCATTTGTACCATCGGCACCTATGCCACAAGTAGCACCCGCAGCACCAACACCTGCACCACCGCAACCACCATCATTAGATTGCAAACCACCAACACCACCGGCACCGCAAACAGTTGCTTGGCCTTGACGGCCATTAATGTTACCTGGAGATTGGCTCACAGAAGTATTTGAAGAAGTACCGCCATTGTCGTTACCTCCACCACCGCCAAAACCACCGGCTGTACCAGCTGTACCATCGGCACCCGGGCCACCCGTACCACCTGCACCTCCGCCGCCGCCATTACCACCGGTGCCACCGGTACTATTTCCCAAGCTGCAACCACCTGTACCACCTCCGGAACCGGCACCACCTTGAGCGCCTGCATTACCGTTTGACCCTGCAATACCGACAGAAGCATTACCGCTTCTGATATTACAACGGTTTACTGTATAATTGCTTGCATTATTAAGCCACAAGGCATAGTTTGAACTTCCTCGGTTTGAAGGGTCCTGACCGACAATGTCTATTGTGATAATTGTCAAATCCTGTAGTCTCCAGTTAGAAACACCATTGGCACGAAGACCAATACTATGGCGAACACCTGAAACTGTTTCTACACCAGAGAAGGTAATCGTTGTCGTTTGTGCAGTAGATTTAGTCCAAACAGAACCTGCTACTGCAAAACCGCCCTCGATAGAAACTCCGTTTAATAAATTGACAATACCTGTTTCCGTATAGGCACCTCCAGCTATCCAAATTGCATTGCGTGTACCGCCAACCAAGGTTAAAGCACGCGTTAATGTAGCTACAGGCAAAGCTGCCGTACCGTTATTGGCATCACTTCCCAAAACCGAAGAAACATAGATAATGTCACAAGTCTGTCCTCGGGCTTGGTTTAAGGGAAGCAGTGCCAGCATAAACAGCAGACAACTGCCCATTAAGGAGGGTAAAAGTTTTCTCCAATTCATAATCAAATTTTTAGTGATTTTCAGATAGTTAGGTTGTTTGTTTTATTTTTATCAGACAGTTTCCTTTCACTTTTTAAACATTTATTAAAATTACAGGAAATATGATTTTACTAAATATTTTGTTAAAATAAGATTTTTTATTGGAACAAATATATTGACTTAACATTTTTAATTCTAAAAATCATAATATCCACCTTACCATTAAAATGTGACCTTTTCGTTGTAAGCGAGAATTAGGCCGCTAAAATATTAATCTCCGCTTGCAAAAGGAGTATTTTCTTTGCTTCCTCTATTCAATGGTCGATTCACATTGGGTGCATCAGTAACAATTCTATGAGTTGGAATGGCAAATTGAATATCATCGTGCAGCATAAAGCAGTCGAGTACAGCTTCCCATATTTCTTCTTTGGCAACCCTTCTTCTGTTGGGTTTACAGAGATATCGCAGGCTTAATGTAATCCCATATTCCATAACCGTAGTATAGACTGTAGGCGTCAATCTGGTATTGTGAATAAAAAACTCACCGGAAAGTTCCTGAAATTCTTCTTCTGCATTCTTGTACACCTGCGGTGCATGTTTCATAAGTATGTCCTGCAAAAGCTCTTTTGCTTTGCGCCAATCGCTCTCAAAAGTAATAATTACTTCTGTTTCATCCCATATATAACCTACAAGTGAGTTGTAATTGGCAATAACGGAAGCAAAAACGCGCATATTGGGGATATGCAGAATACGTCCAGTACTTTGATCTCCGTTTACCCAGTTTCCCATTTCTATAAGCCTGAATTCATAGAGAGAGATATCGACCACATCGCCGATATGTTTGTCAACCTCGATACGGTCTCCCGCTTTAAAAGGCTTTCTAAAAACTATATAATACCATCCTGCCATATTGGCAATTGGATCTTTAAATGCAAAAGCCAAACCGGCAGAAAGCAGACCCAAAAAAGTTGCAAAAGAACCAAACTGATTTGACCAAAGAAAAGCAATACAGATAATTGCCAAAGCATTGGTTCCATAAGAAATGGTCTTCCTCCAATTGTATCGTGCGGTTTGTGAACTTTGAATTTTACTTACCGAGCGCAGCAACAATCTTTTGACCACCCATTGGGCTATCAAAATTATTAGGGTTAACAATATTTTAATTTGAATATCAGAAAATCCGCCGTTCAGCAGATTTTTAAACCAATTTATCAGTTCTGTCATAAAGGTTGATTAAAAATAAAAAGCAGTTGTCTTATAGTGAGGACAACTGCTTTCTAAAATATATTCTTAAAATACTTATTTGTCCGACACCTTCAGCGCCTGTAAATCTACAACAAATGCATCTTTTACACTATATTTCTTTTTTAGATTTTCACAGTAGCTATCTGCTTCCTCTTTAGTAAAAAATGGGCCCATGATAATTTTATAATAAGGTTTATTATTCATCTGATCGGCAAAAACCAATGCACCTTTAAACCAGTTTTTCTGCAAAACCGATACCTGCTGAATTACAGCTTCATAGTTGCTGTAACCTGCCACTTGAACACCAAAACCTTTAGGTTCAAGTTTCAGCACCTGCATTTTATACAAACCTCCTTTTTCTATTTCGGCAGCTTCTTGTACCACATTCAGTTCGGGATCTTTAGCTTTGCTGTCTTTAGTCACCGATTTTTTATTGTCTACTACTTTTGAAGGTTTTTTTTCAGTTGCAATAACTTTTTCCTTAGATTCAGTTAGCACTTCTACTTTTACTTTACTTTCTACGTCTTTAGTCATGCCGAGATCTACAGCAGCCTTGGTTGAAAGTGCAATAATCTGCCCTTTAACATAAGGCCCTCTGTCGATTATAATGACTTCGACTGATTTGTTATTTCCTAAATTTGTAACCTTTACTTTTGTACCGCAGGGTATAGTTTTATGTGCTGCAGTAAGTTTTTCTTTGTCATAAAGTTTTTCACAGGCTGTTTTCTTGCCCTGTAAACTTTCCTCAATGATAACTGCATTGCCAATCTCTGCAGGAGGTGTTGTGAACGAGGAAAACAATAAGGAGAGGGAAAGCAGAGGAGCAATAAATTTAAGCGTACATTTCATAAAAATATTTGGTTTTTCTGATGCTGTTAAGAAAATAAAACCTGGAACCAATGCCGAAGCACAACAAATACTGAATCAAATATACAGATTTCTTATTGAAATGTATAGTATTGACTAACTAAAAAGTTAAAGGGCACTGTATTTTATCAATTCCTCATAGATGCGATGAGTAGGTAGCCCTACTACATTGTAGTAAGAACCATTTATTTTTGAAATTTTATTGACCCCTATCCATTCCTGAATTGCATAAGCTCCAGCTTTATCATATGGGGAATAATGCGCTATATAATAGGCAATTTCTACTTCACTTAATTCCATAAAGGTCACTTCCGTAATTTCAGAAAACAAAATTTCCTTTTTCAATCCTTTTAGACAGACAGCTGTCATCACCTGATGTGTTTTTCCGGAAAGTGCTTTTAAAATTCTTGTTGCATCGGCCGCATCCAAAGGCTTTTCATAACTTCGACCAGCGCAAATAACGGTGGTATCACAGGTCAAAATCAACTCGTTATCAGATTTCAAATGATCTGAAATAGCCTCTGCCTTAAGCTTGGCAAGATAGGGGGCAATATCTTCCACCGGAAGACCTGCAGGATAGGATTCATCAATATCCTGATAGACATGTCTGAAATCTAATCCCATTTCGCGAAGCAACTGCTGCCTGCGCGGTGATTTTGAACCTAATAGAATCTGTATTGTTTTCATTATTTGTATTTAAATTTATTTTTTTTGACTAATCGGTTAAGTTCCGTAGGCAGATAATTTTTAACGACACAAATATGCATATTATTCTAAAAACATTTGTTGAACAGGATACAAAATCCGTATCTGAAGCTTTTGACAAAGAATTATTTGTTAAACTGAAACCCCCTGGTATTGGTCTGAAAATCCTTCGTTTCGACGGTTGCCAAAAAGGAGACAGAGTCGAATTATCACTTAATTTCGGCCTTTTCAAACAACAATGGAACAGCACCATCATCGATTCGGGCGCTTCGGAGGAGGAAATATATTTTGTGGACCAGTCTACGGGCAAGGACCTTCCTTTTTTCCTAAAACATTGGACTCATCGACACAGACTAATTAAGGAAGGAAACGGCACAACTATCGTTGATGACATTGAATTTACCTCACCTTATTTTACAAGTATTTTATTTTACCCCCTCATCTGGGCCCAAATGGCCTTCCGAAAACCTATTTACAGAAAGTCTTTCAGAAAGAAAAAAGAAGATAGGATTTGATATCAAAAATTTGATATTCGTTAAAAAAGACTTATTTTTCACAATATCTAATTAAAAGAATTACATATTTTCTATTTTTGTAAGTTGGAACATTAAAAAGGAGTCATAAATAATTTGTTCCGTTAAAGAAAAAAATGATAATCATTTAATTCAGAATACATTGAAAAGGTCATATATAGCCGTAGGGCTCATTTTTCTAGTTTTACTCATTGATCAGATCGTAAAGATTTGGGTTAAACTCAACATGCAGTTGGGTCAGTCTTTTAATTTCCTGGGTGGTGGTCAGGACTGGTTTCAGATTTATTTTACAGAAAACCCCGGAATGGCCTTTGGCATTGAACTGGGAGGCGACTATGGTAAATTGGCCCTTAGCCTTTTCCGCATCATCGCTGTAGGCTTTATCACTTACTATCTCTATCTGTTGATAAAGCAGAAAAAATCTTATGGTCTTATCTCAAGTATCTCTCTTATTTGGGCAGGTGCTGTCGGCAACATTCTTGACAGTATTTTTTATGGACTAATTTTCACTAAAAGCACCATTCACAATGTTGCAACAGTGAGCAATATCGGCGAAGGTTACGCGGGTTTTCTGCACGGAAAGGTGGTTGACATGCTTTATTTTCCACTGATAGAAGGACATTACCCGAGATGGTTTCCTTTTGTGGGCGGGGAACATTTTCAGTTTTTTCAACCTATTTTCAATATCGCTGACAGCTCAATCAGCATAGGTGTCTGCCTGGTCATTTTGTTCTACCGCAGATTCTTCAATGACCTGAATGAGGACAAAAAAAGTCCAACTGAGCTGATTACAACTGAACCTATTAGTGCAATGGAATTGGAATCCCTATCCTCGGGAGAGAGCAATTCTCTGAATTCAAATAATCAGCCTAAAAACACCAACAGAGAAATCTCTGAAGTAATAGATATTCCTTTGGATTTGGATGAGGAAAAACCTTAGTTAATTAAGATTTGAAAATTAAAAATTAGGCATGCGAAACCTAAAGCAGTGAGCTATTTAATTAGGAATTTAGAACCGAAGAGTGTCTTTACAAAAATAGGTTTACACAAAAATAACTACCTTTCCCGGTCACTTTTCTCCCGGTTATCGGTCGCTAATTATTGGTTTTATTTCAACGGTTTTAATCTGGATATTGCGACTTCTTTATCGAGGGCAGTTACTCCTTCCAGATAGTCGGCAAAATGCTCGGCATAGAATGGTCCAAGGGAACTGCCTTTTGCACCTAATCCATTAAAAATAAAGAGCAAAGGAAATTTTGGATGCGGCCCCAAATAGGGTTTTCTGTCTCTTACGGTAGGGCGTATTGCTGCAAAGTGCTGTTCTACAGTAAATGGAATTTTTAGCATTTCAGACAGCTCTTTTACCAGATTATTATACTCCAGCTCTGTTGGTTCCGAATTTTCAAAATCGCGGTTATAGGAACTTCCGACCCAATACAATTCATTGTCCAATGGCACAATAAAAATACCATCTTTGGCCAATTTATCATTAAGGTTATATCCCGGAATTCTGACAAGCAGCATTTCTCCTTTAGCGGGTTTATAATGCAAATGAGAAAAAAATGGATTCCTTTCAGCAGCTGCACCTTCACAAAAAATCAGTTTTTTGGCCGAAATTCCTTTATAGACAACAGACTCCTCTCCTATTTCCAGGGCATTATAATCAAAGGCTTCTTCCAAGTATTGATAATGATGGTCCTTCAGATATTTTTTCCAGGCGACTATAAATCCCGGCATATCACAGCGTCCTGATTTTTGGAATTCAACACCGGCACAGACTGATTCACCAAAATATTTTCGATAATTCTCCAAATCAAAATTGGGAGCGATATAGCCCTCCAATGCTGGTTCTGCGCTGCGAGCCAACCAGTTGTTGGCTGTTTCGGCATCACGAAACAGCATGGTGACATTTTTAGGATAAAATATTTGCTGCCCAACTATTGCCGATAGTTCCTCATAGGTACGAAAAGCTACAGGCAGCAACTCATCGGTTTTCCAGCTTTTTACATAATGTCTGCCCGTGATGGGATTTATTATCCCGGCGGCAATAGCAGAGGAAGCCCCTTTGTGGCTGTTGTCAACAAAAGCCACAGTATTTCCCTTTTTAATCAGAAAATGGCTGAGCAAACTCCCTGCAAGGCCCTGACCTATAATTAGATAATCAGTCAATTATTTAGATTTTATTTTAGAAAAAAATAGGTCATATTAAATTGAATAAATTTCACGGTATTTTGCTTCTGCATAATCCATGAAATACTTCAGATTGAGCCCTTCTCCCGTAATTTGTTCACAAAGTTCTTCCGATGTATAGCGGCGTCCATATCTGTGTATCTTTTCGCGAAGCCAATCGAGCATCGGTTTCATGTTGCCTTTTTCTATCTCGAGGATCAGATTAGGTATCTCTTTTCTGGCCTGATTAAAAAACTGAGCTGCATAGAAACTGCCCAATGAGTAGGTCGGAAAATATCCCACAAGGCCCTGAGACCAATGTATATCCTGCAAAACACCTTCTTTGTCATCTGCTACTTCAACGCCCATATACTCTTTATAGCGGTCATTCCACACTTTATTCAGATTATCGGTACTGATACTGCCGTCCATTAATCCTTTTTCCAATTCGTAACGGATGAGTACATGAAGGTGATAATGCAGCTCATCGGCTTCAATTCTGATCAGATTCGGTTTAACCTGATTTATGGCTTTGTAATAGTCCTTTGTACTTATACCTGAGAACTGTGAAGGAAAATCGGATTGTAATTTAGAAAAATTTGCTTTCCAATAAGCCAGACTCAGGGCTACATTATTTTCCCAAAGTCTTGATTGTGATTCATGTATCCCCAAAGAAGTCGCAGAACCCAGTGGAAGTCCATATTGCTCAGTCGGTAATCCCTGTTCGTAGAGCGCATGTCCGCCTTCGTGAATACAGCTGCCGATCATGCTCATCAGGTCTTTCTCATCAACACGGGTGGTTACACGCACATCTTCAGGACTAAAATTGGTTGTGAAGGGATGTGCAGAAATATCCTGACGGCCTGCATCAAAATCATAGCCCATCTGTTTCAGTAGATAAAGTCCCAAATCCCATTGCGCAGCTTTGGGGAAATGGTGTTCGAGGAAATGTTTGGGGCTTGTTTTTCCCTTTTCGTGCAATTCTTTAACAAAGATAACCAGTTTTTCCCTTACTACTTTGAACAGAATGTCCAATTTTTCAACAACTGCGCCTTTTTCATACTGATCGAGCAGGGCATTGTATGGATGTCCGACATAGCCAAGCAGTCTTGCTTCTTCTCTTTTATTGTCAATCATTCTTGATAAAGCCGGGCTAAAAATCTCATAATCTTTAGCTTCTCTGGCTTTGAGCCAGGCCTGAAAGGCTTCTGTTCGAATTACAGAGGATTCTTTTACAAATTCTATGGGCAATTTGGTTGCCTTTTCATAATCTTCCAGACTGAGCTGAATGTTGGCCAATTGTTCCGCATCCAAACTTTCTTTTTCTGCCAATAATTCCTGCAGCAAAACACCTGTTGAGTCTTCTATAAACAGTTCATGTGCAAGAGCCTGCAGTGTAGCCATCTGCTGTGAACGAAAATTTGCACCTTTAGCGGGCATATAAGTTTCCATATCCCAATGTAACAGTGCAACAGCATACTCTATATCTTTTATTTTTTGCATCAGGCCCTTGTAGGCCTCGTATTTTTGATTGAACATGGCTTAATTATTGTGTTATTTTGGAATTTGAAGCCCAATAATGTTGACAGATTGATAGAATTATTCTATTGTTCTGTAAATATAAATCTTTCTTTTTTATGATTGAAAGTTAGTTATAAAAAAGGAGGGTTGGAAATATTGTAAAAATTAATACATTTGTAGCCAATATGTATTAACACCACTTTAATTTATTTTAAATATTATGAAAAATAACTTTTTAGGCAATTTCAAATTTGCAGTGCTTGGAACTGTATTACTGTTAGGCTCCTGTAAAAAAGATAATAATTATCAAGTCCCGACCACCTATAGTTTTGACAATGTCAATTATTCGGAACAGACAAGCCGACTCTCGATGCTGACTGAGTTAGTGACCTATTCGCAAACTGCAAATGTGCTGAATGCTGCTGCATTGGACGCTGCAAAAATGAAGAATATGTTCAGCAACAGCAACAGTCCTTTTACGGATACCGCTTTGAATAACAGCTCACTGCAATTGAAAGACAAAACTGTGAGCTCGGAACAGCTTTTCTTTGAAAAGCTAATGGATTCTTTAACGCTTGTTTCGACTTTCAGCAACAACAACAGTCCTGTAAACGGAAATGCTGGAATTTTGACTAATATTGCCAATACAAAAAGCTACCTGATTAACGCTAATGGTGTTGAATTATCAGCAATTATTGAAAAAGGGCTGATGGGCGCTTTGCTTTATTATCAGGCAACTGCAGTTTATTTGGGCACTGCCCAAATGAATGTGGACAATATCACTGTTGTGCCGGGACAGGGGACAGCAATGGAACACAGTTGGGATGAGGCTTTTGGCTATTTTGGTGTTGCGACTGATTTTCCGGGCAATCTCAGCGGTATAAAATTCTGGGGAAAATCCTGCAATGAGCGAGAAAGCAAAATGGGATTAAATTCCACAATCATGAATGCCTTCAAAGCTGGTCGAGCTGCTATTTCCAATGAAGACTTGGGAGAACGTGATGTTCAAATTACTATCATTCGCCGAAAATGGGAACTCATTATTGCCGCTACTGCTGTTTCCTATTTGAACCGTTCTATCGCAGCCTTTTCTACCGATGCGGCGGAAAAACATCATGCGCTTTCTGAGGGATATGGTGCTGTTTATTCATTGAAATGGGGCGGCGACCCAACTATCAGCGCTTCAACCGCTGAAGCAGTGTTAACATCATTGGGCGGAAGCAGCAATCCGCTGCAAATAAATTTCTACAATACAACTTTGTTACAGATTCAGGCAGCTAAAGACGCTATTGTTGCTGCGTTCCCAAGTTTGGGCACCGTAAAAGACAATTTGTAAATTGAATTCCTTTTCGCTTATTTTCAACTTTGATACACCTAATAATTAAAGATGAATACAGTGCTAAAAAATCTCATCGAAGCTGAAAACAAGGCAAAAATTCTATTTTCTGAAATAGAAAAACGCAATTTGGTGCAGGCCGGCAAATCTGAAAAAACGCTAAACGACGAAGTTTATGACCTGGCATTTGAGCTGTTCGGTATCAAAAAATTTTGGCATAAACGCATCGTAAGAGCGGGAAAAAATACACTTTGTCCTTACAGAGAAAATCCGCCAGATCTCATCTTGCGGGAGGAAGAAATTATGTTTTTCGACTTCGGGCCGGTTTTTGATGAATGGGAGGCAGACCTTGGCAGAACTTTCGTTATCGGCAAAAATGCCAACATGCTAAAAATGCAGGCAGATATTGAACTGGCCTGGCATGAGGGGCAGGAATTTTATCATGCCAATAAAAACAGTCTGAGCGGTTCAGATTTTTACCATTTTACAAAAGAAATGGCCATGAGATATGGTTGGGAATTTGGACATATTCACTGCGGTCATCTTATTGGACAATTTCCGCACGAAAAGGTTTTGGGGGAAGATACCATCAACTATGTTCATCATGACAATCATGAGCTGATGTGCAACCCCGATATTTTGGGAAATGAGCGACATTGGATTTATGAAATACATTTTGTAAATCTTTCTTTGAAGATTGGTGGTTTTTACGAACAGTTGCTCTAGATTGGAAACTTTAACTGTATTTTTTGAATTTTCGATTCTTATTTTTTAAATTTGAATTAAACTAAAGTATAAGTATTTGAGCAAAAATAATAATATGTTTATATATTTGCAGAATGGCAAATAAAATCAAAAAAATCGAACTTTCCGAATCAGAGATTCGAGAACTTGAAAAGGGATCAAAAAGTGGCGGGACTTACTCATTACGTTGTCAGATGATTCTTTTAAAATCAAGAGGATATACATCATTAGAAATTGGAAATCACTTCCAATGTACAACTCAAGTGATTGATCGCTGGGTTAACAGATATATTGATAATGGAATAGAGGGACTATATACTAAACCCGGTCGTGGGCGCCCAAAAATTCTTGTCAGTGAAAATGATAAAAAAACCATTGAAGAAAAATTACAAGATGAAAGACAAAGGTTAAGGCATATTAAAGAAGATATTGAAAAAGAGTTAAATAAAAATTTCAGCATCTGGACGCTTTATCGGTTTTTAAAAAAAACGGCTATCGATGGCGAAGGATAAGAAAACGTCCCAAAGGAAAGCCTGATCCAGAAATTTACAAATTAAAAAAAGAAATACTGCAAATGCTTGAAAAACAGGCTCACTTAGGCAAAATGGACTTATACTTTGCTGATGAAACACGATTTTCCGAGTTAGGATATTCACCATATGGATGGCAAAAGAAAGAAGAAAACATTTCAATTAATGTTTGCAGGGGTGAATCAATAAATTGTTTTGGTTTATATTCTAAGGACCACAGATTTATATATAGGCTTCAAAAAGAAACGTTTAAATCAGATAATATAGTTGAAATATTAGATTCATTTTCTTTTGAATTAAAAAAACCGACAATGGTTGTCTTAGATAATGCAAAAATTCATACGGCAAAAAATGTCTTGTCGAGAATACAGATTTGGCAGAAAAGAGGACTTTTTATATTTAAACTTCCCCCATATTCACCACAACTTAATATAATTGAAAGGTTATGGAAAGAACTTAAAGAAGGTTGGTTAAGGCCAAAAGATTATTGTAGTGCAGACGATTTATTTTTTGCAGTGAATAGAATTTGTAACAATGTCGGAAAACAGATTTTTTTGAAGCACCAAACCTATTAATAATTTTGCTCAAGTACTTAA
>CAINVS010000047.1 GCA_903854205.1 uncultured Bacteroidota bacterium
ATTTCATATTCTTACAATTATATAAATATTTAGTAATTATTCAATATAAATACTCAATTAGTTTTAAACATTTTTGACATTTCTTGTTCTTTTAGAATTGTACCATCTACTAATAGAAGTTCAGTAGTGTTATCTGATGAGTTATAACCGATTTTATAACCTGGCTTACATTTTTTATATCTAAATTTAAATGCCCTCAGTCCAGAAAAGAATCCACTTTCTTTAGTTTTTCGATAGACATATTTGGAACAACTTTCTGCAAAGAGACAGGAACGACGATTGGATGGCGGAATTAGCTTCCAGTAAATTTTAATAATTAATAGCAAGAAAAATTTCATTTGTGTATATTGATTTTACCTTAATGTAAATGTTATACCAATAATACTCATCCCTGGTTGGTAAGTGTATTTTCCATTTGGGTATTTCAATTTTAATATTTGAAATTGAAAACTTTATTTATTAATCCTCCATGCCCCCTCCACCACCATCCAATCATCCTGCCAACCCAAAACCGACAATTCATCATGTATCAAATCCTGGTCATCCAACAAATAAGTTAAAGCCCAAAGTGCTACTTCATTATTTTCTTTAGAGGCTAATGAAAATAAATCATCAGCTTTCTTACGAATCCGCAGAACAATATCTTCAGGATATTCCTTTTGCAAAAAAGCTTTATAACCTTCCACAATTTCTTCAACAGACATCTTACTACCAATCACTTCACGAATCGTTTCAATAAACAACTGACTGTTTTTATTGAAAGAGCAAGTAGTTATATTTTTTGAAAATAGTGAAATCAATTCTTCTTGATTATCATTTTGAATCACTGCACAACATTCTAATAGTTGCTGTTTGGATAAAGGCTCTTCACGATTTAAGATGTTATTATTAAATATGGCCTGCACATACTCAGACAAATCTATCTGCATGGCGATTTTTAAAAAATATTTTACTTCGGATTGGTCAATGATATTTAAATTACCTAGCGATAAATAATTGGTTATTTTTTCAATTCGTAAATTTTCCTCCGGATGCAAAGTCTTTATTAATTCAAGCAAAATCAAATCTCCATAATGATATGCTTCCATGGAAAGCTCTCGAAGTATATGATGAGCTTTGTTTGACTCTATACTTGAATAATATTTCAATCCACTGCACCATCTAAAAACCTGATTCAAATTTTCTTTGAAACGAAACATCACTTTATGAATGGGTCTTTCGCTTTTTAAATTTGTGTACTCATCAAGCAGATGCTCTCCCATCATCGCTATCCCTTCATTTCTGAAGATTTGAAAAAAACGAAGTAAAGTCCATTGCACATTCCATTCATAATCAGGAGCATTGAGGTCTTTTAGTATTTGATTTTGATTGCCTCCGTGCAAACGATAACTATGTTCATGAATGTTATTTGTTTCTTGTAAAGCTGATAAATCAGCCGCATGTATCAATTCATGCAAAACGGTATCTGAGAAAGAATGCAAAATTGTAGTTTCTGTAATTGACAAAAGACTATCTGCAATCTGCCGAATGGTGCTGTAATAAACATGAAAAACATAAACGCCACCTCTACTTCTTTCCGAATCAAAACTGGCAAGGGTTTCAGAAGTTTCATCTTTTTTCTCCTGTTCCAGATTTACATTAAATGTCAGTTCACCAATAGGAAAAAGATCTTTGATCATTTCTATTTTTTCGGCAAATACTTTTTTGATGGCGACTCTTACATCATGGTATAGGGATTTTTTATTTTGATGTCGGTAATCAAAATCGAGCGCTTGCTCTACGCCGGATTGATCGATGATAGAGATATGATAAGTTGACGACATTGTATAAAATTAAAGTAATAAAGTAAAATAAAGTTAACTGCCCCATAATCAGGAAACCGAAATTTTGACAGTCTATTATTTTTTAAAATAAAATTTCAAATTCGAAACAATCAGAAATCCTTTATAATATTTTCTGCAATGACAATTTTTGTTAGCATCATATCTAATTCTTGACCTCGATAGCTCTTTCTTAATTCTTTTAACGTGGGTGCTAATTCCTTCTTTTTGTTTATAATGACATATTCTATGGCATCAATTGGAATTTTAAGTTTAGCATTCTTATTCACTTGGCTTTTATTCAATTCAAAAGCATGACGCAATCCATCTTTTATCGTATCAAACTTTATAGATGTCTCTGATTTGAAGTCTTTGGGAATATACCTCCATTCACGTTCATCGTAAAAATGAATACGTTTAAGTTGAGGTTCATCTTTTCCTTCCGAAAAATAATAATCATCCCCATAATAACGCTTTAATAATGGAAGAAAAGGAGCCTCTTCCATTCTCATCCCTTTCATCTCTTTAATTCCAAAATAGGGTTCCGAGTTCTTATGAATATATATAACTGGTGTAGCACCATTTTGTTGTAAAAAGGATTTCTTAACTCCAATACCATAAAATCCATAACGTTCCATGTGGTTTTTAACTTTTCCCAATGGTATATCACAGAAACACTTCATTGGCGTTATATAGTAACGCTTTGTTCCAGGCAATCGCTCATACACATATCTTGGCACAATTCCATTATTTAGCATATCCAGCATATACTCTATTTTGGGAGTAAAAGTAAATAGCACAGAAGCCGACAAATTTTCTTTGTGACGAATATTACCTTTGGGTTTAGTTACCGCTTCTTTATTAATTGACATGAGAATTTATTTTTAATCTAAA
>CAINVS010000048.1 GCA_903854205.1 uncultured Bacteroidota bacterium
GGCCGATTGTACTTGATTCAAATTTAGGATATTATCTTTAAATTTTACCCGATTAGTAGTGAAAATCTTTATTAAGGTTTTGTGAGCCGTACAGTTGAGTCTGTAAACGGTGAAGTTGCTCACTTAAAGAGTTTCCTGAAATCGAGAATTCCCGACTGATGGTATTTGAAAAAACGGCTCTGCAGGCTCAGAAAGCAGCGTCCGTCGGGTAGCGGGGTACATAGTGAGGGGCAGATGACATTTTCTTGGGCTAAATAGCCAAAAATTGTTTTTTCACTGATTTCCCCCTTTTCGTCGATACAGATGGCAATAGCCTTACCGTCTTCTGCGTATATTCCCTGATTGTATATAAGATAGACATTGTTGCCGTCAATCTGCATATAGTGCTGTAAAAACACTTTGAGGTTGTAGGGAAAAATATTGTATTTGTAAATATGTTTTGCCCAGCGCAAATCTCCTTTCGGGTCGATACGCAGAACCAAAAGATTATGACTCTTGAAATTGCTGACACCATAAGGCTGAAATTCAGTACTGATGACAAGATCACCTTCCGCATTCATTTTAAAATAAAGCATCTCAAAATTTCTGACTTCCGGTATTTTAGGCAATTTTTTTGTATTTAGCAGTTGTTTGAGCAGTTCTTCACTGAAAGGGCATATTTTTTTGGACAGTATTTTTGTGCGGTCTGAATTTATTTTAATATAAAAATATCCTGCCTGCTGATGGTATTTCTGGTTCGAATAAAAACCAAACCAAATGATATTGCCATCCTGATCATACATAAAGTCGATCTGATTGTAGTAAAGATTACCTAAATTTGGGGTTAGTCTTGCGAAGTTGGCGGGGTCTTCCCCAACAAAAAACAGGGTTGGATCGGCGGTTACTTCTTTCAGATTGTAGGAGCGGTGATTTCTGAAATAATCTGTCAGAATGGATACTTCGCCCTTGTTGCTCACGCGCAATTTTTTAATTGACATTACTCTTTTTCCACTGGGATTGGGCGCAAGATTGACTTTTCTGACCCAAAGCAGTTTGAATTTATTGTCGAATACCCGAAGGGTAATTTCATTGGTCAGGCCCTCCACTTCTTCAATATCCCCATCCTCTTCATAATGGTATACCAATACCTTACCTCGGTCGGGAGAAAGTACATAGTTGCCCTTGTATTTTGGAGAATACATAACAAATGGTTCCACCAGTGCGATGGAATCGCCAGCGGCATAAAAGGAATCTCGACTCATGGGAATTGCCCAAAAGCTTACATCCTCAGTTCGTTCCAGTTCTTTGTTGATTTTAAAACGGGAATAGAGCAGGTGCAGTCTGCCTTCCAGGTTGATGGCGCCGGCATAATATCTTTTATCAGGAGTACTGACAAAGGTTTTTAAATATTTTAACTTCGCGTCGAAGAGTTCAGTTTCCGCATATCTGAAGGCTTTGTCGATTCGCATGACAGCGTATGAAGTACTGTCATAATGGATAAGATGATAGGTTCTATCTGTATTTGCACTTTCGAGCGATTCGCTGAGTGTAATGTAAGGCTGTGCCCAAAGATTAAAAAAAGGCAGAACCGTGCAAATTATGTAAAGGAAATGTTTTATCATTTTATGAATATTAAGACTTTCAGAAGCTGCAGATTGTTGATAAAGTTAATTTAAACGAAAGCAATTTACAATTGTTAGCTGCTATTAGCAATTATTAATTGGCCGTTTATCGAAAAAAATTGTCAGAACAGTAAAAAAAGCATAGCTTCGGTGTACATTGCTACAAGTTAATGTTTTTAGTTAACAAGTAAATCACAATTTCTGTTGCTGTTCTGATCATGAAGAAATTAGCAAATCACCTGCAAGGTTTGAAATAAAGAATGAAAACTACTGAAAGTATATTTTTTGCATTGAGTTCGATACGCGCCAATCTGTTGCGAACTGTTCTCACCTTTCTTATCATCGCCTTTGGTATCATGGCTTTGGTGGGTATTCTAACCTCTATTGACAGTATAAAAGCCTCGCTTTCGGATAATTTTGCCAGCATGGGAGCCAATACTTTCAATATCATCCGAAGCGGCACCGGTGTGCAGGGCGGTAGGAGAGGGGAGCGGGCCAATGTAGGGAAGTCAATCAGTTTCCACGATGCAATGGATTTTAAAGAGCAGTTCAATTTTCCTGCGACAGTATCGGTATCGGCCTTGGGTTCGATGTCGGCAGTTGTAAAATTGGGCAGCAAAGAGACCAATCCCAACTGTGCCGTTTACGGTATTGATGAAAGTTATTTTCAAGTAGCCGGATATAAAATCAAAGCCGGACGCAATGTCACTGCAGCCGAGGCCAGGGAAGGACGAAATGTTGCAATTCTTGGTACGGCCATTATAGATAAAATTTATCCGGGCAAACCCAGAGCTTCGGTTCTGGGGCAAATAATTACTATACGTAATATAAGTTATACCGTTATAGGTGTTTTGGATGAAAAGGGATCAAGTATGACTTTTTCCGGTGACCGCATGGTTTTTGTACCCTTACAGACACTGCGAAAATATATGGGTTCACAAACAAATTCCTACAACCTTTCTGTCTCAGTTAATCAGGCTACGCAAATGGATTATGCCATTGGAGAGGCAGATGGCCTGATGCGCAAAATCAGACAGGTGCAATTGGGTAAAGATGCAGATTTTGTTATTGAAAAAAGTGATAACCTGATTGAGATTTTGGATGAGAATACAGCCACGATACAAATGTCGGCCATTTTTATTGGACTCATCACACTTTTGGGTGCTGCAATCGGCCTTATGAACATAATGCTCGTGTCAGTGACAGAGCGTACCCGTGAAATCGGCATCAGTAAATCACTCGGAGCTACCCGCAGCAATATCCTTTCACAATTTCTTGTAGAAGCTATTGTTATTTGTCAGATTGGCGGATTACTAGGGGTTGTCCTGGGAATTTTAGTAGGTAATGTAGTCACACTCGCTATGGGCGGAGTCTTTATTATTCCCTGGCTCTGGATAGTAATGGGATTGGGCCTCTGTCTGATCGTAGGCCTTGTTTCCGGTATTTATCCTGCCATGAAAGCAGCCTCATTGGACCCGATTGAGGCATTGAGACATGAGTAGACTGAGCTTTTTATTTTAATTTAAGCACAGAAAGTACAGAAGACCCTTTAAAACCGGAAGGTAAAATACTGTCTATCAGAATAGATACAGCTGCAATAAAACGGTGTATGACTCTGCTAAAGCCCGGTTTTGGCCCTTTCAATTCCACATTGCGGTTTTTACCCATCTTTTTCAGCAGAAGTGCAGGAAGGTAAAGCATTTTGAAAAAGAAGCGGTTGCTAATTACCTTAGCTCCTATTCCATCGCTGTGTTCCTTCATCATCTTTAGGTTGTAACGGCGGAAATGCCCATTGAATTCATCGTAATTTGACCAGATTTCCTGACAGGCAGGAACTGTAATAATAAAATGCGTCAGATTGGGGTAGTTGATTTTCAACTCATTAAGAAATGCAGTAGGATCGGGCAGGTGTTCAATCACATCAAAAAGTGTGATAATTTTAACTGAATTTCTGAAATCCTGATCCAACAGATTTGCATCCAGCCCCAGCCTGATATAATTTTTTACAGAATCAATTACAGGTACCTTATCGGCCAGCTCTACGCCCCAACAGTCGATTCCATGATTGCGGAGATATAAGAGTACATCTCCTCTGCCGCAACCCACTTCCAAAATTCGATCCTCTTTGGAACTGATATGTTTACTCACTTCCTTCAACAGTGTTCTGTTTCGTGCAATCTGCCAATACTGAAACTCAATCCCTTCGGGATATAGGTTTTGATAATGGTCTATTTGAAATTCTGTTTTAGAATCGTTCATCTTGTCAATTTAATTTTCAATTTTCTTTCATTAGGGTTATTTCATCTGCTGAAGATACTTTTTGAATGTTTCAGCTTTGTGAGAGCCTGCTCTTTCATAGATTTGTACAGCAAATTGAATAATATCCTTACGGCCACCTTCCATTTGTACTAATTCCTCAAGATACTGCAAGGCAAAGGCATGTTTGCCCTGAGTTGAATAAATAGCAGCCAACTGTTGTATAGATGGAGAATAGCGCCCATTTAGTTCCAACACTTTCAGATGTATTTTTTCCGCCTCCTCCAGTTTATTCTGGTTTTGAAGATTGAGTCCTTTCATATATAAACCGCTATCCCAATTGGGCACCAAAGCCAAGGCTGAGTCAAGCAGCGACATAGATTTTTCAAAATTGGACGAAGCAAGGTAGGCCTGACCCAAACGCAGATAAGCCAACTCATTATCGGGGTGAATTGCCAATTCTTTGTTGAAACTGTTGATGGCATTCGGGTAATCCTTGGCCTTCATAAACTGCTGACCTTCAAAAGCATAATGTGTACTATCTTTATATACGGTAAGTATAGGTGTATTGTTGGCCTTTATGTTTTTGATACTGTAAGATTTTACCGGCCATTTTCCTGCAGTTTGCTGTTCGGGCGCCACAAAGCGGGAGATAAAGAGCGCATAATCCCATTTCTGTTCATCTCGATTGTAATATTTGGTATAAAGCAGGCTTATTTTTTTCCCAAATCGGCCTGCATAGGCCATTGCCACATAATTGGAGTTTGTAGCCACTCTCAATGGATTTTCCTCTGTAGCATTTTTGAAAACATCCTGTTTTTCAAGGTATTCCATCCCCTGTTTGATACTTGTTCCCCAATAATCCAACTCGAATTTACCAAAAGCACCATTTACACCGCCAATGAGCGGATTGAAATACACATATGGAACATGCGGGTTGCGGATGATAAATATAGCCGGATCCAGCGTCAGCAGTCCGATCAGCGCTACCGCGCCATAAGTAAATGCTTTTTTTACAGGCAGAGACCTGAAAAGTCCAAACCAGCCAACTGTGGCCAGTACTACCATTGGCGGATAGGAGAAATATAAGTGTCTCCACCCATCGTAAAGTGTTGACTGTTTGTAAATAACATAAAAAATTGGAAAGGCGCAGGCAAACAAAACAAGGTAAAGTGGACTGAGGGAATAATCCTTAATGATCTTTTTAATGAAAGGAACAAAAAGTACAAGGCCCAGCAATATGGCGATAGGCAATGTATAATACATCCAAACAAAGGAGTAATACCATGGACATTTTTGAGCCCAGATGAGCCCGCCCATAAAGAGCAGTTTGATATTTACACCCCTTTTTGACATCTCGGTCAGTGCCTCGAATGGATGACTGAAAGGATTTGTTAAACCGAATGGCCAGAAAAGCATGGCCAGAAAATATCCTGCAACAGCAGCAATCAGAGCATATTTTGCAATTTTGAACAGTCTTTTGGTGTTACCCAAGGCAGAAGCCAAGCCATAACGGCGCCATAGTTCCAAACCGATAAACATGCCAAGATAACCGAGTAGTAAAAGTCCGGCTACACGGGTACTTATTGCCAATCCGATACTGAGGGTAAGTCCAACCAGGGTACTCATTTTTGGTTTTTCCATGTCCTTAATAAAAAGGGCAATGAAGTAAACAGACATGATGTAGCCGGCGGCAAATGGAATGTCCTTGGGATTCATGAGCGAATCGCCCAAAAATCGAGGAGAAAGAAACATAAGGAATAAGGCTATTAGCCCCATATACCAACCACCAATATGTCTTGCAAGCAAGCCGGTAAAAAGTATGGCCAAAAAGCCCAATATACTGTTGAATACGTGACGGGTACTATGGTATGCCTGCAGTTTGGGGTCGTTGGTGCCGAGCATTGCATTTACTACGGTAGCACTCAAGTCGAAGAAACCGCCGTAATAGTGCATAGAACCTGCTTCGGGCTTATAATTTAGCGCCGTAGTATCTTTACCCATTGTGGTATAATATTTATACAGCGACTGTGCATAATCATTCTGATAGCGGTCGTCTTCATTGATACCCACACCAACCGACATAAAGGCCATGATGAGAAACATGACAATGGCGGAACCGTAGAAAATTTTCTTCAGCAGACTGTCATAAGGCGTACTTGTGTCAATCGGTTCGGAAACTGTCCTTTCTTTTTTTAACTCAGAATTTAGGGTTTCCAATGATTTCACTTCCTCTTTGGGCGGAGTGATGTTTTTTTTAAGTTCCCCCTCATTATTGTTTCCTTTTGGAGATTTCTTCTTGGACATATGATGCTGATTTTTTATTGCCGACAGGATTTAATTCCCTGATTATTGAAAGACTTTTGTACTTGAGTCCAAAAATAGCTAAACTTCTATATATTTATTATCTGAGCTGTTCTAAAATATTGGAATTGTTTAAAAATGAACAGGGAATTAGATTTATGATGTTGAAAAGGGCTTGACATCATTTGGAAATTCCCTAACTTTGCCCTGCATGAAACATTAATAATTTATCCACTTTCAGGTACAATATACTTCGTACCATCTACGCTCTACCACAAATGGACATTATAAGCAAATATTTCCCGTCTCTTGACGATACGCAAAAAGCCCGTTTTCAACAATTGGATGAACTGTACAGGCTTTGGAATGACCAAATTAATGTCATCTCCAGAAAGGATATCGATAATCTGTACACCCACCATGTTCTGCATGGCTTGGCCCTGGCAAAACTGCTGACATTGAAACCCGGATCCAGAGTGATTGATCTCGGTACCGGAGGAGGCTTTCCAGGGATACCTTTGGCGATCATGTTTCCAGAAACCAATTTTATGCTGGTTGATTCCATTGCCAAAAAGATAAAAGTATGCGGTGAAGTGGCATTGGCGCTGGAGATGGAAAATGTGAGAGTAAAAGCCGAGAGGGCAGAAAATATAAAAGACCGATTCGATTTTGTAGTGACCCGTGCTGTAGCTACTGCCGATAAATTGCATTCATGGTCTAAAAATCTGCTGCTGTCTAAATCGCAACATGCTATGCCCAACGGTATTTGGGCCTATAAAGGCCTTACTAATCTGAATGAGGAATTGGCATTGCTTCCAAAAGGTGTATATACAGAAGTGTTTCCGATGAAAGATTTTTTCGAGGAGGAGTTTTTTGAAACTAAGGCTTTGCTGTATATTCAGATGTAGTCTTCAGACTTTTTGACTTCAGATTATCAGATATTATTTATCGTGGTTAAAACCCAAGCCTCCAAAGCTGCCTGAAAATCCGAGGCTAAAGCCAGGATTTTTTCAAATGGCTTTAGCCTTTGAAAAAAAAGTACCATTGGAGACCGATGCTTTAGCTTCGGACCTGCTTGTGGCCCTGACCCCGGAGCGGGTCAAATCTTTATAAAAACAAACTAAACAAGGGATACCGACCCCGAAGCGGGTCGCATGTTAATCACTCGTGGGTTAAAACCCAGGTCTCCGCCGGCACCAAAAATCTGAGGCATTATTAAATCTCCAGAAAAAGAATATCTGCATTTAGATTATCATTTACGAGGTCCTGAGCATATTCATTATTTTTTACTCCGAAAGTTGTTATCATTGTGAGTACAACCGTTGCTTTGGTGCTGGTCAGCTGTATAAAGAGGTTCATTTTTTCTCTCAGTTTCCTGAAATCAGAACGGTCAATTGTGTATTCAGTACTATGAAATTTCATTTCACAGATATTTATCCAATTGTCTTTTCTTGAAATCAGTAAATCGATCTGAATCCCCTCAGCAGTCCAGCTTGAAAAGACTGTATGTATTCCTTCAATTCCCAATGCTTTTTTTATGTTGTCCGCATGTTTCAGACAGACCGTTTCAAAGTTATATCCGGCCCAACTCAGGTAAGTCTGCTGCTGAGACATTGTTTTCCAAAAATTTTTACCCTGATTTTTGTTATTTTCGATGTACTTCAAATAAAATCTTGAATACTCGTCTGTAAGACGGTATAATGTCATTTTCGATTTGTTTTTGAATGCCGGGTAATCCATTATAAAGCCCGATGATATTAATTCCTGCAAAGCATTTGAAAAATATCCGCCACCTGAAAGTCCGGTTGCTTTTATAAGTTCATCCCTTGTCAGGCCGGCTCTGCTGCTTCCTAACTTTCGGACAACCAAAATGTGTGTTTCAGAATGTTCAAACAAAGATTCAAAGACTGTATTGAATTCGTTTGCCAAATCTGCGTCAGGATCAAAACAAAGCCGCTGAATATTCTGAATAACGCTTTCTCCTTTTTTTATTTTTGAAAGATAATGCGGGATGCCGCCAATACAGGTGTATAGCTGCATGATATTATAATGACTCCAACGGATCTGTTTTGCCTGAAGGAAAAGCTTGGTTTCATATAGAGTAAAGGGCATTAAGCGAAGCGCATAGGTCAACCTTGCATGCAGACTGCCTTTATTTGAGATAATATGCTTTATCATGTAAGATGCTGCCGATCCGCAAACCACCACAAGCAGGTCATTTCTTTTTTCGCAATAGCTGTTCCAAAAGTGACCGAAATATTTTAAAAAATCGGACTTATGTGTGTCAAACCAAGGGAACTCATCGATGAAAATTACTTTTTTCATCTTACCTTTCAGGCTGTTCAGGTAATCTTTCAGCAGTTCAAATGCTGCTTCCCAATTGATTGGCAACTCTTTGTTTAAAAATTTATTGGAACGGGACTGGAGCTCCCTAAAAAAAATGCCTAATTGTTGAGCTGTAGTTCCTTTAAATAGACCAGTGATTTCAAATTTGATTTGACTTTTACATGCAGTCCTGATTAAATAAGTTTTGCCAACTCTTCGTCTGCCATATACTGCAACCAATTCTGAGGATTCAGAATTTATTGAATCATTTAATCGATTTATTTCCAGTATTCTGCCAATCATATTTATTATTATTGTACTACCAAATGTATGAAATAATATTAGATTTGGTAGTATAATATTGTAAAGATTTTTTAAATTCTTTCAATTTCGAGAAAATACACCCGGAATTAAAACTGCGACAGTCTGTCGCAGCTTTGAAAGTACCTTTGCACAAAGGTAAAACTGCTACGCACTGAGGCCGTAATTAGGGAGGTAATCTGACTAAATTTCATTTAGCCAAATATACCCAAATAAAATCAGATTGTCGAGTCGGAAATTAAAATTGCCTGCCCGAAGTTTTAAAACTGTCCTGAATAACAATATTGCTCTGCATAGGGCAACTATAGGATTTTTTCAAATGGCTTTAGGCTTTAAAAAACAGTACCATTAGAGACCGATGCTTCAGCTTCGGACCTGCCTGTGGCCCCGACCCCAAAGCGGGTCGCATGTTAACCACTCGTGGGTAAAAACCCAGGTCTCCACCGCTGCCAAAAATATGAGACTAAAGCCATCGGTTTTTTTCAACTGTATTTAAAATTGCCGCTGATATGCATAAATTGAAAGCAGTCGAAGATACTATGATTCTTATTAACGAATGAATTAATTGACAAAGCACAAAATTATTTATTAGCGTATTATTTATCGTTTTAATAATTTTTTTAGAAATCTTTCATTAGCCATCATTTACAAACCAAAAGCTTTTTATAAAATAAATAGCCTTTTTTGTAACTTTATACCCATATACTAATTATAACATATTTGAGACCGAAAAAGGAGCATTGTAAAAGCGCCTTTAAATTTTGACCTAAAAATGTCCAATAACTGTAAAATATTAAACGACCCCATTTACGGGTTGATAGAGATTCCCTACGGCATTATCTACGATCTGCTCGAACACCGATTTTATCAGCGTCTGCGCAGAATCAATCAGCTTGGTTTTACTCAATATGTTTATCCGGGGGCTACACACACCCGTTTCAATCACACTATAGGCGCATTGCACCTGATGCAGAAGGCAATCAGAACACTGCAGTCCAAAGGCGTAGCTATAAGTGCTGAGGAAGCTGAAGCAACCTGTATTGCCATATTGCTGCACGATATAGGGCATGGACCATTTTCACACTGTTTGGAATACAATCTTGTACCCATTGAGCATGAGGAATTGTCTATCGCTTTTATGGAAAAATTGAATGAGGAGTTTGGCGGTAAACTTTCTTTGGCAATTCAGATTTTTGAAAATGAATATCCAAAGAAATTTCTGCACCAGCTCTTATCAGGACAACTCGATATGGACCGTATGGATTACCTGACCCGCGACAGCTTTTTTACCGGAGTATTGGAAGGCGTTGTCGGTTATGACCGTATCATTAAAATGCTGCATGTGCATAATGGCGAATTGGTTATAGAACACAAGGGGCTTTATTCGGTAGAGAGTTTTTTGGTATCGCGCCGGATTATGTATTGGCAGGTTTATCTGCACAAAACAGTTGTTTGCGCCGGAGAGATGACGATTCGGGCAATTGCAAGAGCAAGAGATTTATTGAGAAAAGGACATCAATTGGATATTTCAAAGAGTCTGCATTATTTCTTCAGCAATGACTTTTCCAAAGATTCCTTAAAAACAGATGCAGAGAAAATTCTTTATAATTTCTCTATGTTGGATGATACAGATATTCTGTCTGCCCTGAAAAGCTTTTGTGATGAAGACGACTTTATTCTTTCCTTTTTGTCAAAAGGGCTTATCAGCCGCAAGCTTTTCAGAGTTGTTATGCAGAATGAGCCATTTGACCACAATTTTATTGAAAAAATAAAACAAAAAACATTGGCTCAATTTCCAATAAATGAAGATGAATTGGAATATTTGGTATTTGGCGGACAGGAATCGAACAAAGCTTATGTAACAGGCAGCAAAGAAATTATGATAAAACTGGCATCAGGGGAAGTAAAACCGATGTCAGAATGGAGTGAACACAATATTCGTCCGCAGGAAGTTGTCAAATATTTTATTTGTTACCCTAAGACGGTATCACTCGATTAAATTTTTAAATAAGAATTCAATAAAATACTATTTCGGATCATTTTTTTATTGTTTTGCAATAAATTATCTAAAACATTTTAGATGACTGAAATAATGTTTATAAGTGAATTGTAAGCGATAATTTTATGGTTAAAATAAAATGATGTATGTCATTTATAGTTAATATTTTTCTTTTCGATTTGGCGATATTAAATTTTATATCTATTATTGCAATACAGTAGTTTAATCTGACAATTGAAGAAACTGCTGTATTTTAACAGAGACCTACTTTACCGATTTAGCAAATAATTATATTTGCCCTTTCTCCGTGATGGAGAAGACCTACAGACACGCAATTCAAGAGAAGATGTGCCGTACTTGAGACCTACGAACACATCAAAGAAAAACGAAGAAATTTACGACAATTTGGATTGCAAATTTCCATTCATGTCGTAATATGATTAGGGTGCTAAGCATTCTGATTCGAAAAGGATATAGCTGTCGGGCTTGTTATCTGCTTTTCGGTCGAGCATACAGGTTTGTCTTGTATCCGGCCTAAATTTTTTTTGGCTTTTTTGCGGGATAAATCTTGTGAATCACTTATTGGTTTTTCATAGCGGCTCTGTTGTAACTTTTTAAAAGATTTACATTCAGAATGGATCCTATACTCATTGCAATCATTGTTAGCTTAGTTTTCTTGGGCGGTATATATTACTATACCTCGAACATGTCGAAAAGTACCATGAAAAACATGGACTTGCGCGGAAAAGAGTTGGCAGCGGCTTTAGGGCTTCCTGCACCTGAAACGCCAAAGAATCTGCTTTCCTCCTTCTACACTGTAGAATTGAGCGGGATAGTGAAAGATCGGGAATTTTACTTTACCAGTTTCACGCGATCAGAAAAGACAAGTTCTTCCTATACTACTCAGTTTTCCTGGAAAATTAAGGGCAGTGAAAATAATAGAGTAATTATTTCAAAAGAAGGCATTGTCACAACTTTTCAGAAACAATTTGGCGTGAAAGATACCCAGATCGGCGAAAAAGAATTCGATAATTTATTTCTTGTAAAATGCGATGACCCGGAATATGTGAAAAGCGTTTTGAACAGTGAATTGATCAGATATTTCACAAAACACGCCAAAATTCTTTACGGCACCATTATCATTCACCATCAGGAAGTGCATTATGAGGAATCGGGTGTACTGGCAAATGAGCAGGATCTTCAAAGATTGCTTAGAGTCATAGAACTCTGTCGATTGATTGCTATTGAAACAGAAAAAAACGTATAATATATAACTCCAAATCTCCACTTTTATGAAAAAGATTATATCCGCAGCTTTTTTAATGCTGCTTGCATTCGGAGCCATGGCCTTCATAGGCGTTCTGCCCAAAATTAAATTTATTACTGCAGATTGGGAGGCAGCTCAGACAAGAGCCAAGGCTGAAAAGAAATTGTATTTTGTTGATTTTGACGCCAGCTATTGTGCTTCCTGCCGCAATATGGATGCAAGTACTTATCAGGATCCTGCTCTTGCCACCTACATGGAAGGCAATGTAGTGGCACTGCGTTTGGATGTTCAGGATTTTGAAGGAATTATGTGGTCTCAAAAATACGAAGTTGAGGCTCTGCCTACAATGCTTATTTTCAATGAAGAGGGCAAACTGGTAAAAAGATTGGTCGGGTACAAAAGCGCAAAAGACCTAATTGCAGCCTTTCAGGAAGCTTCAGTGGTGACAGCACACAAAACAGCTGCCACTCCAGCTGCTGCAATAAAACCAGCCGCTGCGCCTGTCGTAACTGCAAAACCGGCTCCTGTAACAAAACCTGCAGCGACAATTCCTGCAAGAATGGTAGCTGCTCCCGTTGTAAAACCGGCAGTTATTGCGACGAAACCTACAGCTACTGCAACAAAATCTGTCAGTCCGCAGCCAATAAGCGAGGATAACAAACCGGTTTTGAAGCCTGTTACGTCTTCCCGTCCAAAAACAGCTTCTGCTCCTGTCAAAACTGAAATGGAAAGAGGTACAGCAGCACCAAGCGGAAAAGGACTTTATGAACTGAATATCCGTCGTGCAATGTCAAGCGGTTACTCCGTACAATTGGGCGTTTACAGTTCTTATGATTTACTGTTGGATCAGGCCGACAAAATTGCCTCTAAATTTTCCGGCCAAAAAGTATTGGTTCACGTAGATGAGATCGGCGGACAGTTGGTTTACAAACTGCTGATCGGCAATTTCAGCGATAAAAGAGATGCGGGTGAATTTCGTGAAACACTCAGAAAGTCAGGCTTTGACGGTATTGTAAAAGACCTGTCTGTTATGAAATAAGGAGTTTTATTTAGAATTTTTTTATCTTGTACATAAAAGTGGACCGCTTTGTAACTACGTGTTGTGAAGCGGTTATTTTTTTAATTTACCTTTTAGGCTTTCCTAGTGAACCCTAATGACGGATTAAGTCTAACTTGTAATTATAATGTAAACTTTGTAAACTTTATAAATTTGGAAATTGTATAATTTTTGAAGCGTCGCAGGTCAGAGAAAATTGGGCATGAGTGGAAAAAAACTGTTAGGAGTATCAGATAGCAACGCCCAATTTTATCGTTAGCTGCGACTTGATTTTTTGTCTCGTCAGTTACTGACGAGAAAAGAAAGCCAGCGGCAGGAAAAGATTTCCCAAGATCATTGATTTACAAATTTCAAAAAGCCAAGGCCATTTATACGCTCTAATTTACTTTTGTTATGCTAAATTCCAGGTTAAATCAGATGTGATTTGCATTTGATGTTTCAAACCGGATTTAATAAAAAAAAGCGCTTTGTAACCCAAAGTCACAAAGCGCTATATTTATAAACTGCAAAAATGCAGGACAATCAGTAATAATTACTCACCCACTTCCATGAGCAGACCGCTCATACCAACGCTGGAGAAACCACCATCATGATAAAGGTTTTGCATGGTTACGTAACGGGTATAATCAGAGAACATCGAAACACAGTAGTTTGCACAGGCTTCGGCAGGGGCATTTCCTATTGGAGACATTTTCTCTGCATAATTCAAAAATTCATCAAAGCCTTTGATGCCTGAACCTGCGGTTGTTACTGTAGGTGATTGTGAAATGGTATTCACACGAACCTTATTTTTTACACCAAAATGATAGCCGAAACTGCGGGCAAAAGACTCTAGCAATGCTTTAGATTCAGCCATTTCACTGTAATGAGGGAAAACACGCTGTGCTGCAATATAAGTAAGGGCCAGAATGGAACCCCAGTCATTCATTGCATCAGCTTTCCAAAGTGATTGCATCAGTTTATGGAAGGAGATGGCAGAAATGTCAAAGGTCTGCTGCATCCAGTCATAGTTGATGTCGGTATAGGATCTTCCTTTGCGGATATTGAGGGACATACCGATGGAGTGCAAAACAAAATCGATTTTCCCGCCCAAAATTTCCTGACTTTTTGCAATCAGATTGTCCAAATCTTCTACTTTAGTAGCATCGCAGGAGATAACCTGAGCATCCAATTTTTGTGCGAGCTCGTTGATTGTTCCGAGTCGGAAAGCAACAGGCGCATTGGTCAATACAATTTCTGCGCCTTCAGCCTTACAAAGTTCCGCCACTTTCCAGGCGATAGACTGATCATTGAGGGCACCGAAGATGATGCCTTTTTTGCCTTTCAATATCATAGTTGATTTTATTTTTGTGATGTAGGATTATTTGATTGACAAAAATAACAAATTATTTATTTCGGCTTTACATATACTCTTCAAAGTCTAAAAGTTTTTTTGAAGATTCTGATTGAACGATTCAAAGCACCCTATTTAATAATTAGGATTGAAATACATTTCGAGCGGGCAATTTTTTTTATATTTGCAGGTACACACCAAAATTCATAAAGTCTGCATCTTACTTTGGGATCTTGAATCATAGATCCAAGTCTTTCAATAAACTGACAATTTTATTCGGCATGCGATCATATACACAACTTTATCAATTAGCTGCATTGTTTTTTCTTTCATTTTTAGCCATCAGCTGTTCTGATGATACCAAAAAAAGATTAGACATCACTCCCACAGCTTATGGAAATGTCGATAATATTTTTCTTGTAGGAGATGAATATCTTTGGACTACTGCAGTAGGAGATAGTTTTCGGAATCATTTCGAGGCGCTTTATCCTGTTACTCCACAGCCCGAACCTATTTTTGATATCCGCTTTATCAATTCCACCAAATTCAGCAAAGTTCATCGCACACACCGTGCTATCATCATTTTGGCCGATCTTTCCGATAAGGAAAATCCTGCAGCTGATATAATTCTAAAAGCCTTGGGTGAAGAAAAGGTAAAACGTGCTTTTAGCGATGAGCGTTATCGTATTGCTTTTCACAAAAACCGCTGGGCGATGGGTCAGGTTGTAATTTATTGGTTTGCCCCTAACCGTCAGGCACTATTGGAATCAATTTCCAAAGATTATCAGCAGGTCATAAATATTGTCAATAAACTGGATGCTGAAAAACTCAGCAAACAGGTTTATGGTGAAGGTAAAAGTCCTCGTATCAACGAAACTATTAAAAAGACTTTTGGGTTTGAAATGAATATCCCGCGTGGATTCACAGTAGCGCATCAGGATAGTAATACCCTTTGGTTATTCGAAGAAATGCCTAAATCCAGTAATAATATTTTTATACACAGTATCAGTGAGGCCGATTATAAAACCATTTCCCGCGATAGTATCATTGCTATAAGAAACCGACTTTCTAAGATATATTTCAGCTCTATGGCCGAAGGTTCCTTTATGGAAGTGGATGACGAAAATCTCCCGGTTTACTTTCAGGAAATGCTCTTTGGCGGATTGCGGGCCATGCAGGCGCGTGGAATCTGGCGAATGGAAAAGGATTTTATGGGCGGTTCCTTTGTTACTTATCTTATTCCCGATCCCAAAAATAAACGCGTCATTCTTATCGACGGTTTTGTCTATGCTCCGGGCCAGAAAAAAAGGCCGGAAATGCGAAAGTTAGACACAATTTTTTCAACTTATAAGGCTGTGTAGGCATTGGGAAATGCCTTTTTCTGGCTTTTCTATTTTAATTTCAACAGCTTAATTCTTTCTTGCCGGGTTCCCATTTTGTCAAAAGGTAAGGGCCACTGCCGCTTATGGTTTTTCGATAGTATTTTTCAGAATTAAAACTGTCTGCAAAAGTTTTGATTGGCCTCCAAGGCTTTAATTTCTTTGTTTAACAGCTCAAAACTGATACTTTCCATTACCCGCGCCGGGTCGTATATATGCTCCGGCATGATATGCAGGTCTCCTGCAATTTTAGCTGCAGCAGCAAGTTGTTTCTATAAACCCAGATCCGTCATTAGAAATTCTATTCACTACGTGGAGCCCTTCGGGGTTCGCTTCGCGGAGCCTTCGGGTTCCAAGCCTAAATTGCTGTGAAACTAAGCACTTACTCGTTTTTTTGGTTTTGAAATAGGGGTAACTA
>CAINVS010000049.1 GCA_903854205.1 uncultured Bacteroidota bacterium
ACCGGCTAAATATGCTTTGCCGTTTTCCGGATCATTTGGAACAGTAATAGGCAACGTGTAAGTATAAGCCTGAGAATTGTATTTTTCAGGCACAACAATAAATTTAGGATCAACCTTTGAAATCATTGGAATTGGTTCTAAATATGGTTTTAACACACCATTGTCCCAATAAACTTTACGATTATCAGCTTTTTCAGCAATTGTATTGGCATCTGTAAATGCGTTATAAACAGGAGTACCGGCTAAATATGCTTTGCCGTTTTCCGGATCATTTGGAACAGTAATAGGCAACGTGTAAGTATAAGCCTGAGAATTGTATTTTTCAGGCACAACAATAAATTTAGGATCAACCTTTGAAATCATTGGGATGGGTTCTAGATATGGTTTTAATACGCCATTTTCCCAATAAATCTTTCGACCATCCGCTTTAGTAGCAATTATATTTGCCTCGGTAAATGCCTTGAATACATCTGAGCCAGCAGCGTAAGGTTTACCAATAGCGGAGTCTATTGGAACTGTCTTGGGAAGTGTATAGGTATTGTCTTTACTGTTGTACTGTTCTGGAACGACAACAAATTTTGCAGCAATTCTGGGCAAATTTATAGGCTCATTATAGGGCTTGAGTATACCATTTTCCCAATAAACTCTTCGGTCAGACGCTCTCAATGCTACAGTATTGGACTCTGCAAATGATTTAAACTCATCGGTGTTAGCCGCATAGGGTTTTCCGGTTTTAGGGTCAATCGGCACAGTTTTGGGCAGCACAAAAGTATTTTCACTGCTATTGAAGGTTTCAGGCACAATAGCAAAGCGTGGTTCTACTTCAGGTATATTTGAAACAACTGTATCTTTCTTAAAAGGTGTCAGTTTACCATTGTCCCAATAAATTTTATTGCCATCTCCCTTTTGAGCAATAGCAACGGCATCATTATAAGCTTTGTACCCTGCAGTTCCTTCTGCGTAAGGTTCACCTGTTTTGGGGTTTATAGGAACTGTCTCCGGCAAGACGAATGGATTATCTTTGCTGTTAAAATCACTAGGCACAATAACAACAGGCAATTCGACTTTGGCACCTTCTTTCATAGCAATATCTTTCACACGGGTTTCCATCGATTTAACCCCTTTAGTGCTGATGTTGGTACTGTAATTATTATATCCTTCAATACTCACATCCATCCTATACTCTTTTTCTGCTGAAAGTACAATTTTATATTCATTGGCTACTGAAAGATTTCTTTCATGAGTAAGTATTTCATTTTCACCAGAAAGCTCAAAAACTTTTATTGCAACATCCTTTAACGGTGTTTTAACAGGATCTTTTTCGTTATAAACAGATCCTTTTACCAATAATTGTTTTTTTACTTCACCGTAATAAAAAATATCATCGTTGGTTGTTGATTGCTTGTCTTTTCCAAAAAGACGATTTGATACAAAATACCCCCCGCCATGCTGTTCGCTCACGATAAAAAACAAATCATCAGCTGAAGAATTAAGCGGGAAACCAACATTTTCGGAAGGACTCCATTGCATTTTTTCTCCGATTGATTTAAAAACATCGAAACCACCGGCGCTGACTCTGCCATTGGAACTGAAATACAATGATTGTGTAGGATAATGATAATGGGGGGAAAACTCGTCAACAACCGTATTGATATTAATACCCAAATTTTTAGGCAGTGTAAATTCAATGCCGCTTGTATCATCCAAATTACGTGTTGTGTACCAAAGGTCAAAGCCTCCAACACCACCCTCACGGTCAGATGAGAAGTAAAGAACTTCTTTATCTTCAACAACAGTAATAAAAGGATGTGTAGAATTATAGCCCACTAGGTTGATATGGTCAGGAAGTAAGATCGGATCAGACCAATTGCCTTTTTTCTCAAACATCATAAAGATCTTACACATAGGTTTTGCACCTTCAACCAAATCGCACTGTGTGAAGAAAAATCTTTTTCCATCGGTCGTAAAAGATCCATTTCCAAAATGCGGCTTTGTTGTTTTACCTGTAAAAATATTGGGCACCTGACGGGTCATCCATGCTCCTGATTTATTTTTCTGTGTTCTGTATATTTTAGAGACCCCGCTCACTGTTGACGAAAAGTATAATATATCATCTGCAAACGGCATAGGAGCATACTCAGTCCTGTCTGTATTTACATTGAAATCAAGCAATTGTATTGAAATGTTTGGATTAGAAATCTCTAATGCCTTCAAGGCAAAGGTACAGCCCTGGATTTCAGCCTCAGCCATTTCACGTATTTTTTCTCTATCAGCACCACTGTAGGCACTTATAAAACTTTCGAAAGCGATCCGAGCTTCTGCAAATTGTCCGGTTTGCTTTAGTGCACAAGCATAAGTGAAGCCGGGCTTGTCATATTGAGGCTGATCATTATCATTCTTTACATCTTCAAGACATTTTACAGCTTTTGCATAATGTCGGGTTTCCATATAATTTTTACCGGCTTTGTATGCAAATTCTTTTTTATCTTTTTTCAAATGATATGCCTCTTCATAATTTTGGGCAGCACGAAACAGATCACCCAACTTTTCAAGTTCTTCGGCATCTTTTACCAATTTTTTCCAATTTTTCTTGCTGTCCTGGGCTGACAAAGCTGAGACGGAGAAAATAATAAGTAGGGAAAATAAAAATAAGTTTAGTCTGTTCATTCTCAGGTATCTTTTTTAGGGCAGCGCTAAAAATTCGGGAAAATGTTTTATATTCCAATTCCTCATAATTTAGAACATTTGTTTTTTACTAAACGTTTTATCAGTCAAGCACTTTCAAAAAGAAAAAAAAT
>CAINVS010000050.1 GCA_903854205.1 uncultured Bacteroidota bacterium
ATGTCTTTATAAAAAACCATAATTTCGCGCATATCTTTTTCAATGTCGCGGGTGTCCCCATCTATCTTTTGCAGAGGCGATGGCGGGCGACTGGATCTATTGGAAAAGGATAAATTTGAAAAACTTTTTTCCAAATATTATATCGGACAAAATCCCACTCCCGGAGCGAACAGCTATAGGGTCTTAAAATTTGATTTCAGCGGAATAGATACACAGACAGTAGATTCCACCTATCGGTTCTTTCTGGATGGTATTAAAGAGACTTTGTCCTCATTTATGGGGCGTTACAGACTGTTAGATCACGAAAAAAGACAACATGTCCTTCTGGGTGATTCCCCTGGAAATGTACTCAGGCGATTTTTTGAAGCTTTAAAATTGTGGAAGGAACAGACAGGGGATGAGACTCCAATTTATCTCCTTATTGACGAGTACGACCATTTTACCAATGAAATCCTTATACGTGATCTTAACGAATTTAAACGTTCAGTTTCTCAGGATGGGTATATCCGCAAATTTTATGAAGCCATCAAAATAGCCACACAACAGGGTTTTGTGGATCGTTTTTTCATAACGGGTGTTTCCCCTGTGACTTTAGATAGTTTGACAAGCGGTTTTAATATTGGAAAACACCTTAGTGCTGATGAAGAATTCCACGACCTGATGGGATTTACTGAGAATGAAGTGCGGGATTTACTGAATCTTGTACTGACAGATAAATCTAAGGAAACAAATATTCTGAATGACCTCCGGGCTTGGTATAATGGTTATAATTTTAATACAGATGTAGCACATACTGTTTTTAATTCGGATATGGTTTTGTATTTTTTGGATAAATTCAAATTCAAACAGCAATATCCAAAACAGATGCTTGACCCCAACATCATGCCCGATTACGGCAAGCTAATTAAAACATTTCATGTTGCCAATTATCGAAATAATATTGATGTCCTTGAAGAAATATTAGAAAAAGGGGAAATCAGCAGCGAAATTATTTTTCAGTTTTCTTTTATAAAACCCTTTGATAAAATAGATTTTGTCAATTTACTGTACTATTTGGGCAATCTGACGCTGAAAGGAACTACAGTTGCCGGAAAACCATTGTTCCATATACCAAATTATGTTATTGCTGATTTATATTGGCAGTTTTACGGATATGTGCTTCAGGAAAAAGCAGGAATTTTAGAGGATATTAACCGCTTGCACGATGCGATGAACGCTGCATTGGAATATGGGGAAATTGAACACTTACTTAGGTTTTTGGAAAGGATTCTTCAGAATTTATCCAATCGCGACTTTCAGCGATTTAACGAAAAATCGCTAAAAATTAGTCTTATGTCTTTGGCAAGTATGGCAAATTTTTACTATATGCGCTCAGAAAGGGAAATTGAAAACGACGGATATATTGATTTGGAATTTTTACGGCATCCAGCCAATCCGGGAGCTCCTTATGAGTACGTATTTGAGTTGAAATACCTGAAACAAAGCGATGAAACCCAACTGCAAACTACGATGGAAGCTGCAAAAAAACAGCTAAGGGGCTATTTGGAAAAAGACAGCGAACTGCAATCGAAGCAAAAACTGAAAGCAGTGGCAGTGGTAGCGGTGAAAGATAAGATTTATTGGGAGGAGATTTGAAGTTAAATTTGTAAAAGAAAAAAGCATGCAACAGTTAACTGTAAAATATCCATACGGCATCAGCAATTTTGAAAAACTTGTTGAGCAGAATTATGTCTTTGTTGATAAGACAAAATATATAGAGAAGTTGGAAATAGATGAAAATTATTCCATCTTTCTGCGTCCGCGTCGCATGGGTAAAAGTTTGCTTGTGTCCATTTTGGAATATTATTATGATATTTTGGAAGCGGATAAATTTGATAAGCTTTTTTCCAAATATTATATCGGACAGCATAAAACACCAATGGCGAGCAGTTATCGGGTGTTAAAATTTGATTTTAGCGGAATTGACACGCAGACGGAGGAGGCCACTTATAGTTTCTTTTTGGATATAATCAGGTCCACTATGTCAACATTTATGGGCCGTTATGAGCTTTTGGATGATGCGCAAAGGCAACATGTATTGGAAGCAGATTCACCGGGTAGTGTTTTAAGGCGATTTCTGGAGCTATTTAAACTTTGGAAAGAAAAAAATGGAGACGATATTCAAACCATTTTACTTATAGATGAGTATGATCATTTTACCAATGAAATTCTGATACGCGATTTAAGTGAATTTAAGCGTTCTGTTTCACAGGATGGCTATATTCGTAAATTTTATGAGTCGATTAAAATTGCTACTCAACAGGGTTTTATAGACAGATTTTTTATAACAGGCGTTTCTCCTGTCACTTTGGATAGTCTTACAAGTGGATTTAATATCGGTACACACCTTAGCGGAGATGAAGAATTCCACGACCTGATGGGCTTTACAGAAAAAGAAGTAATTGACTTACTGAATCTTGCACTGACGGATAAATCGAAGGAATCGATTGTCATGGATGACCTAAAATCCTGGTATAATGGATATAATTTTAATGCCGATGTAGATCATACTGTTTATAATTCGGATATGGTTTTGTATTTTTTGGATAAGTTCAAATTCAAGCAGCAG
>CAINVS010000051.1 GCA_903854205.1 uncultured Bacteroidota bacterium
ATGATCAATATGATAAAAAACGAAAGCGAACAGAGGCTTTGGAGGCTGATATCTTTGATTTGGAAGCATTGAATAAACTTGAAACGCAGATTAAAATGGATAAAAAATAAGTGTATTTATTCATGGAACAGTTCTTTTATAAATTTAACGATTATTTAATAAAAAAATATAATTTTGCATTAGCAGTTCAAAAATTTGTTTAAAAACCAAGCTGTAATACTGCATTGTATTCACATCTCATATCTCACATCTTTTTTTATGAATCAAACTAAAACCAAAATAGCCGGCATTGGCTTCTATGTACCCGATAAAGTAGTTAAAAATGATGATCTTAAGGAAGTCATTGAAACGACAGACGAGTGGATTCAGGAACGCACCGGCATCAAAGAACGCCGATATATAGAGCGTTATAAAGAGAATACTACCACAATGGCCGTGAATGCTTCTAAAATTGCCTTGGAACGTGCCAGTATAGCAGCAGATGACGTCGATTTCATTATATTTGCCACACTCAGTCCCGATTATTATTTTCCGGGTTGCGGAGTACTGCTTCAAAGAGAATTGGGGATTAAAAACAATTGCGGTGCTTTGGACATACGCAATCAGTGTTCTGCATTTATTTATGCTATTTCGATTGCAGATCAGTTTATTAAAACAGGGATGTATAAAAACATTCTGGTAGTGGGATCTGAAACGCATTCTGCAGGATTGGATTTCAGTAATAAAGGACGAAATGTTTCAGTTATTTTTGGCGATGGGGCAGGAGCCGTTGTTTTGCAGCCTACTACCAAAGAAAATCAGGGTATTTTATCTACACACCTGCACGCTGAAGGACTGCATGCCGAAAAATTGGCGTTCCTGCATTTGGGCGCTCATAGCGGAGTATTTACAGGAGATACAAGCGATTTTGAAAGTTCAGGTGAATGGGGATCATTGTTTGTCACAAAAGAGATGATTGAAAACGGTACGGCATTTCCTTACATGGACGGTCCTTTTGTTTTTAAAAATGCCGTTTTTCGTTTTCCTCAGGTTATTATGGAAGCTTTAAATGCCAATAACAAAAATGTTTCAGACATAAATATGCTGATACCGCATCAGGCCAATCTACGCATTGCTCAATTCATTCAGGAGAAAATGGGATTGCGAGATGATCAGGTCTATAATAACATCCAAAAATACGGTAATACTACTGCAGCCTCAGTTCCAATAGCACTTTGCGAAGCCTGGGAATTGGGCAAAATAAAAGAAGGTGATCTCGTTTGTCTGGCAGCCTTTGGCAGTGGATTTACTTGGGGTTCAGCTCTTTTACAATGGTAAATATTACTATATTGAATTTCTAAATTTGTCCACTTGTGATCATTTCCAATAATATTTGGATTGGTAAGTATTTCTTCATTAGGGTCCAGCAAATGGGGGCTGATTATTTTAAAATGATTAGGTGTGCTGATTCATGTCGTATTAATACCTATATTAGTCGGATAATACTTATAACAGATGTTTTTTAAAATAATATTTGCTATTATTGCCCTTCTAAATTTAAAGGGACGTTTTATTGAGTACTTCCTTAATTATTGAAACACTAAATTATTTGAAAAAATGATGATTAGTCTGAAATCAAAATTGATGGGCTTAGGTTTTATGGCCCTTTCTTTTTCGGCTTTTGCGCAGAAAGCAGCTCCAGCAAACTGGTTCAACCTCGACCTTACGTCGGACAATGTTCATGGTGTGAGTACAGAAAAAGCTTATAAAGAATTATTAAATGGGAAAAAACCGAAGAAAACTGTTTTGGTCGCGGTTATTGACTCGGGTGTTGATTATGAACACGAAGATTTGAAAGATGTAATGTGGGTGAATCCAAAGGAAATCAAAGGCAATGGCAAAGATGATGACGGAAACGGTTATGCTGACGATATTTACGGTTGGAATTTCATTGGTGGTAAAAATGGTAACATCGACAATGAGTCATTAGAAATGACTCGTGTATATGCTGAATTGAAAGCTAAAACCAAAAGAAGCAAAAAAGAAGAGGCTTTTTATACAAAACTGAAAGAAGAAATCGAAGGCAAAACTGCCGAAGCCAAAGGAGCTTTATCCACGATTACTACGATTGTCAAAGCAATTGAAACGCTTGAGGCACATTTCGGTAATTCAAACTTCAAATTGGAAGATTTAAAGAAAATTGCAGACGATGCATCGAAAGAAGTACAAAGTGCCAAGGAAGTTTACAACTCATTTGGGGCTCGTTCTCCTGAGTTGACTGCTGCTGAATTCAAGGAAAGTCTTGATGGAGCACTTAGTTATTACAAATCACAGGTTGAATATAATCTCAATCCTGATTTTAATCCTCGCCCAGCAATTATTGGCGATGATTATGCCAATCAGAATGAGCGCCTTTATGGCAATAGCGATTGTATTGGTCCCGATGCTGAACATGGTACACACGTAGCCGGTATTATTGGTGCTGTACGTAACAACTCTATTGGTATGGATGGTGTTGCTAATAGTGTAAGAATTATGTCGGTAAGAGCGGTTCCTAATGGTGACGAACGCGATAAGGATGTAGCTAACGCAATAAGATATGCAGTAGATAACGGTGCCGAAGTAATAAATATGAGCTTTGGTAAAAGCTATTCTTACAACAAAAAACTTGTTGATGCTGCTGTAAAATATGCCGAGAAAAAAGGTGTTTTATTGGTACATGCTGCCGGTAACGATAGCAAACACATCGATGTGGAATATAATTTCCCTTCAAAATTCTACCAAAGCGGAAGCGATCCTTACAAACGCGGTAAAAAATCGGCCAAAAACTGGATTGAAGTAGGTGCACTTTCATGGAAAACTGGTGCTGATGCTCCTGCTGTTTTTTCTAACTTTGGCAAAAATACAGTAGATCTTTTTGCTCCGGGTGTAGATATCAATTCAACTATTCCAGGTAGCAAGTACAAGCCAAATAGTGGTACCTCTATGGCTGCTCCTGTTGTAGCCGGTGTTGCTGCATTGGTAAAATCTTACTATCCCGAACTTTCTGCTGCAGAACTAAAAATCTGTCTCGAAAAATCAGTTACACCAATTTCAAGTCAGGTTAATAAGCCAGGTACAAAATCTAAAGTAGATTTCAAAGAACTTAGCATCACAGGCGGTGTTGTCAATGTTTACGCTGCATTGAAATTGGCTGAAGAAATGGTAGCTGCCAAAAAGAAATAATTTTTTCTTTTAGTAAGTTTTATCTTAATAAATCAGGAAGTCTCCAAAAGGAAGCTTCCTGATTTTTTTGTTAATAATTTTATAACAGGCAGCGTATTGAAAATTAATTGCGTTTTATTAAATAATATCCTTAAATTTATTTGGACAAATTACTGTTTGTTGACATAAAAGAAAATATGTAACAGATTTTTGTTGAATTTTTCCATGTTAAATTACTTTTCTATGGACTTAGCCTTGAAATTAACCAAAACCAAAGAAACTCCACAGTCAGCCGAAGAGAAAGAATTTCTCTTGATCGCAGGCTGTCTGAGAGAGGAACGTTGGGCTCAAAAGCAGCTGTATGAAACTTACTACGGCAAACTTTTGGGGGTCTGCCTTCGCTATTCAAACAATAGCGAGGATGCCCGAGATATTCTTAATGAAGGTTATGTGAAAGTATTCCGCTATCTGGAACGCTATAAGGTAGGCACATCTCTTGAGTGTTGGATGAGAAGAATTATGATAAATACTTCCATAGATTACTACCGTAAAGAAATGAGGCATCGTTCTGATGATATTGAAGCCGCTCAATATAAAATTGCAGAAGACAATGACGTAGTCAGCAATTACTCAGCGCAGGAAATTCTAAAGGTAATTCAAGTCCTTCCGCCCGCTTACAGAGCTGTTTTTAACTTATATGCCATAGAAGGTTATTCTCACAAAGAAGTGGCAGAGTCATTGGGAATTACGGAGAGTACATCCCGCTCAAATTTGGTAAAAGCAAGAGTAAAACTTAAAGAATTACTTACAGGACTGGGAATCGTATAAAAATTACCGAACTATTAACTTACATTATCTGCTACAACATATATGTTAAAAGATTTCAACAATATTGATAAA
>CAINVS010000052.1 GCA_903854205.1 uncultured Bacteroidota bacterium
AACGTGTATTGGATTACACAAGTGGACTGGTTGCTGGTGCAGAGCAAACAGAAGTTAATGACTGGTGGAATGATCTGCCGTTGGATAAACAGGGACATATTGACAAGGGACTTGCAGAAATTGAAAAAGGTGAGATTATCAGTGATGAGGACCTACGAGTGCAGATAAAGCAATTATTTGACAAGCAAAACAATAAGTAGTTGTGTCAAAAAAAATTGATTGGGCAATTTCTGCCCAAAAGTCTTACTTAGCTGTTCTTGAAGATCTTATCAATAAGGGTGCATCCAAAGCAGCGCAAAAAATTGATGAGGAATTGGTAAAAAAGTTAAAAATACTTAGCAAATATCCTTTCATCGGTTCTATTACACAAAAACGGGATGCCAGGAAATTGATATTGGCTAAGCATTATTGGGTCATTTATAAATAGCATGACAATTCAATTATCATCGCTGCTATTATTGATACTCGATCAAATCACTTTTATTAAACCTGTTTTAAAACATTAAAACTTAAATCGTTCAATATCATTTCATTGCATACAAGAGCAAAATAACAAAACCACATACATAAAATTATAAAAGTCAGATAATCAATCGACTATCTGCCTTTTCCTTTAATTATTCTTCTTAAAAAACCAATCTCTCAGCTCCAGTGCCTCGTCAGGCTTTATTCTGTTGGCTTGTAAAAGACGCATTTGTCGGCGAAGCAGTGCTTCTTCAAATCTTTTTTCCTCTTCAGCAGTGAGCGGCAACACCTCAGGCACATCGCAGGGACGTTTGCTGTCATCCTCTACTGCCACAAAAGTAAAATAAGCATCATTGCAGCGGCGGCTGTTTCCGCCTTTGATATCTGAAGAAAAAACTTCGACAAAGACTTCAACTGAGGTAGAAAAAGCCCTGGTGACAGAACATTCAATTGTAATTACATCGCCCAGCGGAATTGGCTTCTGGAAAGAAACGGAATCTACAGATACTGTTACTACGTACTTTTCACAATGTTTCCCGGCACAGATTCCCGCAGCAATATCCATCCATCTCATCAGATTTCCACCCATCAGATTATGGATAGGATTTGTATCGTTGGGCATGATCATCTCGGACATGATTGTGCGCGATTCGATTACTTTTTTTATTCTTCTTTGCATAGACTGAATAGAATATGGTTTTTTTATTCTTTTTACTTGCGATTTGATAAATTCTTAGCGAACTTTGTGACGTAAAAGTAAGGACAAGGACCGAACAAAACAATTTTTAAGATACTTTACTATCAAAATAAAAATACAAACTCATTATGTGCAGAGCATTATTGTTTTTAATATTTACTTTGGCACTCTGTTCCTGTGCAGAAAAGTCAAAAACAGTGGAGAAGGAACTGAAACTCAGTCCGGCTGTTGAATCCCTATACAAACTTGTTGTGGCAAAACACGATGAAGTAATGCCTAAGATATCTGATATTTCCAAGTTATCAACCCTATTGCGTTCAGACATGGAAAATATGGGTGATGACAAGGAATCGAAGGAGAGAAAAGAAAAAATTCTTGAATTACTGACTGCTTTACAATCAGCTCATGATGCTATGTTTGACTGGATGGGTGAATTTAAAAGTACAATAACGAGTGCTGATTTTTATAAAAAAAGCAAGGAAAAAGAATTACTTGAGTATTTAAAATTGGAAGAAATAAAAATAGACCGCGTAGCAAAGGTCATGCTTGAAAGTATTGGCAATGCTGAAGTTTTTATCAAAAAATAATCTGGAACAATGCAAAAATATATTCTTTTTGTTGGTACAATCCTAACACTTCTATCCTGTAATGGAAATTCGGGTAAAAAACTGCCTATTTTGGGAGAAAGACAATTGGTTGAAAAAACTGTTGACGGTAAAAAAATGATTGACACTATTTTTCATAAAGTAGGCAATTTTAGTTACCTCGATCAGGAAGGTAAAAATATAACTGAGAAAAATGTTGATAAAAAGGTCTATGTAGCTGACTTTTTCTTCACCTCCTGCCCTACTATCTGCCCTACAGTAAAAGCACAGATGAAAAGAGTACATTCCAAATATAAAAAGAAAGAAGATTTCATGATGCTTTCTTATACAATTGACCCTAAGCGGGATACAGTTGGCAGATTAGCCTGGTATGCCAATAAGCTTAATATTAATCCGGGTAATTGGCATTTGCTCACCGGTAATTATAAAAGTCTGACAAAAACAGCTGCAGAATACCTGCTTTCCGCTCAGGAGGATCCAAATTCACCGGGCGGATTTGATCATAGCGGTTACATTGCCCTAATTGACAGAAATAGACATATCAGAGGTTTTTATGACGGTACAGATCCAAAAAAGGTAGATCAGCTGATTAAAGATATTGCTGTTTTGCTGAACGAAAAGCATTAAAAATCTTTATGAAAAAAAAATACAAAAGCTGCTTCTTCTACTACTTTTTCTGCTTATCAACTTTATACGCATGTTCAGAAAAAACGAATTACCCGGAAGGGAAACAGCTCTATGATTCTCACTGTGCTTCCTGTCATGGGAAACAGGGAGAAGGGCTTGAATCGTTAATTCCACCACTTGCTGCTGCCGACATGCTGCAAAACAATTCCGCTTCAGTTGCCTGTTGGATAAGAAAAGGATTGGAAGGAAAAATTCTGGTAAACGGTAAGGAATTTGAAAATGCAATGCCGCCTAACGAACGACTTTCCAATACAGAAATAACAAACATTATAAATTATGTACAAAATGCTTGGGGCAATAAGCATAAATTTATTACTTTGGAGGAAGTAAACCAAGTATTGAAAAATTGCAAATAATCCCATTCAATTTTCCCGGAATTTATTATGAAAAATTTATCCGAAATACGTCAGGAACTCTCTTCTTTACTTAGACAAACGGAAGAATTCAGAAAAGAGAAATATAGCGCTTTCAATAAGGGCGTTTTGTACACATCGCTCACTTTAGGAGCAGGTGCGCTCTTGCTTTTGTTTGGTTTAACAAGCATGAATATTATTCTGATTATTGTTGGCGGATTACTCATTTTGTGTGCAATTGCAGTTTATTCCTTTACTGCAGCCAATCACACCCGCGAGTTCAAAGAAAAATTCAAATCTACAGTACTGAAACAAATTGTGGAAGGTACTATTCCGGGTGTAAGCTATGGACATGATCAGTTTATCAATCAAAGTGAGTTCAATAATTCACAGCTATTCAGCAACAATGCCAATATTTATAAAGGCGAAGATTATTTCGCCGGCACTGTCAGCGGTACTTCATTTAAAATGTCAGAACTGACAGTACAGAGAAAACCACAATCTTCAAAAGCGTCAACCCATACCATTTTCAAGGGCATTTTTATTATCATGGAACTTCCAAAAAATGCATATGGAGAAACCTACGTGCTTCCTGATTCAGCAGAAAAAATATTTGGTAGTTTTGGGAAATTCATTCAAAAAAATCTGGGCTCTGTGTTCCAGAAAGGGGCTATGATATATTTGGAAGATCATCCTGAATTTGAAAAAGAGTTTGTGGTTTACAGCACAGAAGAGATTGAATCAAAAAGATTGCTTACCCACAGCCTATTGCATTCAATTCTCGAGATCTATACTAAATGGAAAATTCGACCAAGTTTTGCCTTTGTTTACAACAAGGTATATGTTGCGATTCCAACTGCAAAGGACCTTTTTAAGGTCAATATGCGTAAAAGTCTAATAGATGATCAACAGGAAATACTTCAAGGATATCTTGATGAAATCGCGCTTTGCATAAATGTCATTGAAGAAATCGCAGATATATAACAACATGACAATACTCCTACCGCTGCAATTTTTCAAAGCAGCAAAATTGACAGCTGTTGCATTTTTTTTTACTTTATGGTTAATATCTTAATCCAAAAGACAGATATTTTGTTCATATTAATTGTGTGGTTCTTCTGTAGAAATATTGGATGGTTTTACTAAATTTCTTTACAAGGTTAAATTGAAAGGTAAATTTAAATGTCATTAAATGCCAAAAATCAGAAAAAGAAGTATCTGCATATCTTAACGGTAAAGGTTTTAAGGTTCTTAGTTCAGACATTAAAGGTGGATTAACCAAAACAAAACTTCTAAATTACTTACTGTTTACACATAAATCCCAACCAAATAAGCCAAATAAGCGTATTATTTTTGTAATGAAACTAATATCAAAAAAAATAAATTGGATTTGGGATGATTTTTGATGACCAAATTAAGCTATAAATAGCTATTTCAATATGAAAAAAATCTATATACAATTATTCTTCTGCATGCTTCTGGTTTTTGCTTTCAACAACGCAAAAGCAACGCATAATAGGGCGGGTGAAATTACCTACCGGCAGATCGGACCACTTTCCATCGAGGTCAAAATTACTACTTACACAAAAATCAGCGGGCAGGCTATTCATGCCGACAGGCCTTCTTTGGATATTCACTGGGGTGACGGAGCAGTAAGAACCATTCCGCGAGATAATTTTGTAATGGTACATCCTGATATTCGTCGAAATGAATATATCGCTACCCATACCTATCCAGGACCAAATCCGGGTGGGCAGCCCTATATTATTTGGATGCAGGATCCGAACCGTAATGAGAATATATTAAATATCAGCGGTGGAAACTCGGTTAATGTAGAATTTTATTTACAAACAGAAGTCTTTTTGTTTGCAACCTCCATTTTCGGGTTCAACAGCTCTCCCATTCTTTTGGAACCTCCGATTGACTTTGGTGTAAAAGGTCAAATTTTCATGCACACACCCAACGGTTATGATCCGGATGGCGACAGTATTGCCTACGAACTGATAATTCCAGCCAGCGATGTAGCCACACCGGTGCCCGGTTATCAGCCGGTTTCTGACATTGACCCAGGTCCATTGAACAACTACACTTTTAATGTCAGAACAGGTCTTTTTACCTGGAATTCACCTCAAAGAGCAGGTGAATACAATATAGCTATTTTGGTAAAATCATATCGCAATGGTTTGTATTTGGGTGGCATAGTGCGCGATATTCAAATTGAAATCAGAGATGCGCAAAATACACCTCCTCAACTCATTGTGCCTGAAGAAATATGTGTCGAAGCAGGATCGGTTATTGATTTTGATGTTATTGCCACAGATTCTGATATTCCGCAACAGATTGTTACACTAACAGCTACAGGCGGGCCGCTGGAGCTGTTGAACGGACCTGCCACTTTTGCAAATGTCAGCGGATTTTCTCCGGTTTCTTCCCGATTCCTTTGGCAGACAAACTGTTCTCATATACAGCAGCAACCTTATCAGTTGGTTTTTAAAGCAAGAGACACTTACACTCAAAACAATGGTAACGTAGATGCTTCTTTGGCAACCTTCAAAGTTGTACTCATTAAAGTGATCGGTCCAAAAATTGAAAATCTTCAATCCAACGTTTCCCCCGGTCAGGTAAAACTTACCTGGAATTCACCTTATGCCTGTACAAATTCGCCTAACTTCTTGGGCTTCACAGTCTGGCGAAAAAACAGTTGCGACCCTTTTGAAGCAGACAGTTGTGAAATCGGTTTGGGTGGAAGAGGTTATACACTCTTGAATTTTGGCAATATGGTAACTGTACCGGTTGGCGCTTCCTACGAATATTCCGATAATACGGTACAGCCGGGATCAATTTACAGCTACAGAGTTTTAGCGGAATTCGCAACACCTTTGGCTGGCACAAGCAATTTTCACAGTCCTGTTTCAGGTCGTCCTTCCGATGAAAAATGTGTGCAGATGGCACAGGATTTACCTCTCATAACTAATGTTGATGTAGAAACTACTGATCTTACTACAGGTGAAATTCTTGTTCGTTGGGCAAGACCACGTGCTGGTGAACTGGATACACTGATCAATATCCCGCCTTATCGTTTTGAGCTATTCCGCTCTGATGATATGACCGGTTCCAACTTCTTACTCAATCCTATCTGGAGTTCTCCTGTTTACAGCAGTTATTCGGACATGAGCGATACTACAGATTATTTGGATTCAGGCTTAAACAGCAAAGAAAAACCTTACAGTTATCGGGTAGCTTTCTTTGCTAATAGTGATACTTTAGGTTTTACCAGCTTGGCATCTTCAGTATTTTTAGAGGTAGCTTCCTCAGACCAGACAAATTTATTAACTTGGACTCACAATGTTCCATGGACAAATACCAAATATGTCGTTTTCCTGGAGACGCCTACCGGAAGTGGCAGTTTCACTTCATTAGACACTGTTTACACGCTTTCATATTCACACAATAACCTCAATAATCAGGAAACTTATTGTTATTATATTGAAAGTACAGGTTCATATGGTTTGCCCGATATATTGGATCCACTCATCAATAAATCTCAAATTGCCTGCGGAACTCCCTTAGACACAATGCCTCCTTGTCCGCCAATTGCAGTTGCTTCCGTTTCCGGCTGTGAAAACATTTTAGATGATTCTGACAAAGAAGATCGCGGTTTGTGCGAAGGAGATATTAGAGAACAAAATATGATGTTCAATGAAATCCGTTGGAAAAAACCAACTGACAGCTGTGGTTTGGACATTGCAGGATATCGACTATATTTTCAACCTTTCTGCACAGGGCCATTTGAAATGGTTATGGAATTTGCTAATCTGGACGACACACTTTATCTGCATCAGCCTAACAGCGGTAATTTGGCAGGATGTTATTATGTTACTGCAGTCGATTCCATAGAAGGAAATGCAGGCGGTAACGAAAGCGCTCCGAGTGCAATTGTACAGACAGACAACTGTCCTTTCTATGAGCTGCCTAATGTTTTTACTCCTAATGGTGACGGCGCAAACGATTTCTTCAAACCATGTTTACCGTATCGTTTTATCAGCAGTGTAGATTTTAGAGTATTCAACCGTTGGGGTCAACAGGTTTTTCAAACATCAAACCCTGATATACAGTGGGACGGTACCGACCAAAAAACCGGTAAACTTTTAGCTGAAGATGTATATTTCTATGTCTGTACCGTAAATCAGAGCTGTATTGAATGTACTGTTTTAGAACCGTTGAAAGGAAATATTCATATAATTCACGGAGGTCGTTAATATTCTGTAAATTTCTACGTTATTAAAATAGAATATGTCCTTGCATTCTAAATGAAAAGTACTATTTTTATATCTCAAATCATATACTGACCATTATTAATAATCTAATATGAATACAATTATCTTGTTTTTAGGCTTTTGGGCATCTTTTTACAATACAGGGAATACAATTACAGCAGAAGAGGTAGCAACCCGTTACTGCAATTGCGGTCATGAAAATAAATTGCCTGCATTAGCCAAAACTTATGTAGAATCAATTGATCTAACAGCAAAAGAAAGTGCAAAATCAGAATATATTCAAGCGATGCGCAAAACCCAGGATTGTATTAAAATGGATGAAGTACAGTTAGCGGTACGTCAATTGCCAAGACCTGAACGCAGTCAGTTTGAGAAAAAATTGATGAAAATTCTTACTGAAACCTGTTCAGATGTTGCAAGTTCACTTCAGGTTCTAAAATAACCCTCAGTTTTATAATTGATTATTTCAATAACATAATAACCCTGTCGAATATTTTTCGGTAGGGTTTTTTATTCTAACAACTGTTCCATGAAATACCTGTTTACTATATTGTATTCATTTTTCTTATATTCCTGTACTGCTGACAAAGCAGCTGAAATGGGTAAAAAATGGTGTGAATGTAACAGTGAAATGGGCAAATTATTCAGCGAATACAAAACAGCCCAAAAATCAGATAATCAGGAAAAAACGACAGAATTTGCCGCTTTGGTTCTTAAGGAGCAGGCAAATGTTTTGGAATGTCTGGGTGGCGAAAAAGCATTATTAAAAATTAATGAGGAAAACAACGATCTGAATTTCCAGAAACGTTATGACAAAAGCAGAAAAAAATATTGTCAGGAGCTTGTCAAGGAATTAAACACAAAGTAAAAATATAAAAAATCATTAAATGTCATTAACCTATACTAAATCCGGACTTTGGTTCTCTGCTGTCAGCTCCCGCGGATGGTCTGGTTGGTTATTGGCATTTATCCTTACTGCCTTTTATGTCTGCATATATTGGTTTCCGTCAATACTCGGGTACCATGAAAAAGGCCTAAACTACGGGCTGATCGGACTATTTGACGGATTCAGCCGCCTTATGAACGGAAAAGCCGCTACACAATGGTTTGTTTACGGTTTTTTTTATACCGTTTTTGTGATCGGATTTGGTGTAAAATTTATCCTAAAATACCGGCACAGCCGATATCAGGTCATTCGAACCCTATCTGTTATGTTTTTTCAATTGGGATTTGCCTTTTTAATTCCTGAACTGCTCTCAAAACTTCAGGCTCCCGAAACAGCCTATTTCGGAAAAAATATGGTAAATATGTGGCCACTCAACTACTATTTTTTTGAGGAATGGCATATTAAAAATATGCTTTCAGGCGGAAATTTAGGTTTATTTATGCTCCTGTTGGGTATTGCAATGATTTTTGTCATTTCACCCATTCTGACTTTTTTCTACGGCAAAAGATGGTACTGCTCCTGGGTTTGCGGCTGCGGCGGGTTGGCAGAAACCGCCGGTGACAGTTTCAGGCATTTGTCCGACAAAACAGAATTTGCATGGAAAATAGAACACTGGCTGATTCACAGTATGCTGGTTTTTATTTATGTTACAACTGTAGCTGTTATCTATACTTTTCTAAAAAATGAGCCAAATTATATCATCAGCAAAGATGCTTTTGTATATGGAACTGCCGCTTTCACTGCTATTATCATCGGACTTTTATACCTATACAAACGTAAGGACATGGACAAAGATGCGGTCTTCACTATGTCGGCATTGGGCATTGCCCTTGTAGTTATTATATTGATAAACAAGCTATCCGGAGCGGGGCATATTTTTTTTATTGACAGTTATTCACTGCGTTCCTGGTACGGATTTCTTATCGGTGCCGCCTTTTCAGGCGTCATTGGTGTTGGATTTTATCCAATTTTAGGTAGCAGGATCTGGTGTCGATTCGGTTGCCCAATGGCAGCAATTTTAGGCCTACAGCAAAGGCTTTTTTCCAGATTTCGAATAACAACAAATGGAGGTCAGTGTATTTCCTGCGGCAACTGTTCCAATGTATGCGAAATGGGCATAGATGTTCGCGCTTATGCGCAAAAAGGCGAAAACATCGTAAGAGCTTCCTGTGTGGGTTGCGGCCTCTGCTCGGAAGTTTGTCCCAGGGGTGTTTTAAAACTGGAAAACGGGCCGCTTGATGGCAGAATCAATGAATCTGAGGCAATGCCAATCGGTAATGATTTGAATCTGATTGATATCTTAATGAATAAAAAATAGTATTATTTTGCATATATCAGTCATCATCCCAGCCTACAACGAAGAAGGCTCTATCGGCAAGGTAGTCAACGATATTCCTAAAGAAATTGTCAGAGATATTATTGTCGCCAATAATAATTCAAAAGACAATACAGCCGAAGTAGCAGCAGCAGCCGGAGCAATTGTTTTGACAGAAAATCGTCAGGGTTACGGCTATGCCTGCCTTAAGGGGATGGAGTATCTGCAAAATTTGGATATAAAACCTGATATAGTCGTATTTTTGGACGGCGATTACTCTGATTATCCGGAAGAGATCAGTTTGGTCATCGCTCCAATTTTGGAAAATGGCATGGATATGGTCATCGGTTCCCGAGCCTTGGGCAAAAGAGAAAGAGGCAGCATGACAATTCCTCAGGTTTTTGGAAATTGGTTGGCAACAACTTTGATCCGATGGTTTTATGGTGTAAAATTTACTGATTTGGGCCCTTTTCGGGCAATAAAATATGATAAACTTATAGCATTGAGCATGTGCGACAAAACCTACGGTTGGACTGTCGAAATGCAGGTAAAAGCAGCCAAACAAAAAATGAAATGCACTGAAGTAGCTGTCAATTACCGTAAAAGAATTGGCTATTCAAAGGTTTCCGGAACCATAAAAGGCAGCTTAATGGCAGGTTATAAGATTATCACTACTATATTGAAATACAGATGAATCTGATTATTATCTTATTTTATATTATTCCTTTGACCTGGCTTTTTCTATATAGTTTAGGGCAGCTTAATTTGGTTTTTTTATACTGGACCAATGGAAAAAACAAATCTACTGTCAGTAAAGCCTTGACCGATAGTGATCAGCTACCTTTTGTAACAATACAGTTGCCAATTTATAACGAACTATATGTTGTTGAAAATTTGCTGGATGCCATCGGAGCTTTTGATTATCCGCAAAATAAATTTGAAGTACAGGTTTTGGATGACTCAACTGATGAAACGGTTGCAATTATTTCCAAAAAAGTAGCTGAACTAACAAAAAAAGGTATCAATATAGTACATATCCGTCGGAAGGAAAGAACCGGATATAAAGCCGGTGCCTTGCAGTGCGGTACATCAATAGCAAAAGGTGAATTTATAGCAATATTTGATGCAGATTTTAGACCCTATCCTGATTTTCTGAAGCGTTGTTTGCCCTATTTTAACGATGATAAAATTGGAGTGGTGCAGAGCAGATGGGTTCACCTGAATGAAAATTATTCTTTACTTACTAGGGTTCAGGCTATTGCGCTGAATGCCCATTTCATTGTTGAACATTTGGCCAGAAACCGCAGCGGACTGTTTATGAATTTTAACGGTACAGCGGGAATATGGCGCAAAGCAGCAATTATAGATGCAGGTGGCTGGGAGGCCGATACGCTAACAGAAGATATTGATCTGAGTTATAGGGCGCAGCTGAAAGGCTGGAAATTTTCCTATGTCCCTGAAATTGAATGTCCTGCTGAGCTCCCAATTGACATGAGTGCCATGCGTTCTCAGCAATTCCGTTGGGTAAAAGGCCCGGCAGAATGCTCCAGAAAAAATCTTGGCAGAGTATTTAAGGATAAAAAGTTAAGCATTTTCCAAAAAATCCATGCCTTTTATCATCTTTTAAACAGCAGTCTTTTTATAGCTGTATTTATTATGTCAATATTTAGTTTGCCACTAATTTTTGTTCTCAATGATATCGATTCAGCATTTCTGAATATTTTAAATAACATTTTGAGTTTTGGTATATTTTTTATCTTTATTTTTTTTTGGACAGCAAATCAACATGTTAAAGGAAATTCAACTCGAGTAAACCTTCAATTTCTGCTTATGTTTCCCTTACTTTGGATCTTGTCTTTGGGACTTTCTCTATACAACAGTTTTGCAGCTTTTGAAGGATATATCGGCAAAAAAACGCCATTTATAAGGACCCCAAAATTCAATTTAATAAAACAGGGAGAAAGTAAAAACAATCAGTATATCTGTCAAAAACTGAACTCCTTTGTCTATTTTGAACTGCTTTTGGCCCTTTGTTTTCTGCTAGGCACAATCGCTGCATTTTATTGGCAAATTTATGCGCTGATGCCTTTACATATTGGTTTATTTTTGGGCTATAGCCTAATTTCCGGATTTTCAATATATCATAACAAAAGAGGAGCCTGATGATTAAAAAGGAAAGTTATATCAATTTAACGGCATTTGGCTTTCTGTTTTTGTTTGCTGTCACAATAGGCGTTTTAGGTTACACTGTTGCCCGAACTGATTTTATACTGTATATCAGTCTATATACTGCTGCATTTAGCACATACGGACTTTTGATTTTCAATGCCTTTCAGCATAAAAATTTGAAGCTTTGGCAGCTTTTGGCAGCTGCTCTTTTTGTCAGACTTGCATTGTTAGGCATGCAGCCCAATTTATCCGACGATTTTTTTAGATTTGCCTGGGACGGCCGGCTTTTGGCCGCGGGTATCAATCCCTTTTTATACAGTCCTGAGGAATTGCTCCACAGCCAAGTTTATAAAGATCTCCAACTCGATAAGCTTTTTTATGGGGATTACATCAACGACTGGTCATATTACAATGGGCTGAATTCAAAGCCCTATCACAGTGTTTATCCAACGACTTTGCAGCTCGTTTTTGGATTTTCTGCCCTGCTTTTTCCGCATCATCTTTTGGGGCAGCTCATTGTCATGCGCCTTTATATCATTTTGGCAGAATTGGGCACATTTTATTTCACACTCAAAATATTGAAAATCAGAAAGCTGGATAAACGATTTTTGCTCATTTATGCCTTTAATCCACTCATTATTCTCGAATGGACCGGCAATATTCATTTTGAAGCCTTCGCTGTTTTCTTTTTATCGGGCGCAGTATATTATATACTTAAAAATAACATTACAATCTCAGCGCTTTTCCTTTCGGGAGCTGTTGTTTCCAAACTCATCCCACTCATGTTTCTTCCCCTCTTTTTCGCCTTCACGGATTGGAAAAAGGGCAGTTTGCACAGTTTTTTGACACTATTTTTCAGCGCACTCTTACTTTTGCCTTTTTTCGCGGATGGCGCAGCTATTGCAAATCTGGGAAAAAGTCTGAGTCTATATTTTGCCTCATTTGAATTCAATGCTTCTTTTTACTATCTGTTTCAGTATTTATGGAGTTTTTTCGCCCAATATCCCGATAAAAATCTGACCGTAAAACTGTTACAGGTTTCGGTTATCCTCCTTATCCTTTGGATGGGTTTTCGAAAAAAACAAATCCGTCCTGCAGACTTTCAAACTTATCTTCTATTTGCCCTCCTCGCCTATTTTCTGGCAACCCGCACTGTGCATCCTTGGTACCTTGGCACCTTGGTCTGGCTTTGTATTTTTACGCCATTCCGACTTCCGGTTTTTTGGTCTTTTTTGGTGGGCCTAACTTATATCACTTATTGGGGCGGCGGTTTCGAGGAAAGGATTTGGATTGTGGTTTTGGAGTATCTTATCTTGCTTGGAATTGCTGTTAATGAATTAAGATCAGCAAAACAAAGCCCTGCAGCAACTATAGACTAATTGGATTTTTTCTTATATTTGCATAAAAGCCGGCAAAAATGAAAAACCTACCAATTGGCATTCAGGATTTTGAAAAACTAAGAGAATCTGATTATCTGTACATTGATAAAACAGAAAGTTACATAAAGTCAATTTTGTCAGGAAAATATTTTTTACTTAATAGACCCAGACGATTTGGGAAATCCCTCATGATTTCAACACTATCATATCTTTATCAGGGAAGAAAGGATTTATTTACAGGACTTTGGATAGAAAACAATTGGGATTGGACAAATATACATCCTGTAATCTATTTGGATATCAATAATACAATAACCAGAGGTGGAGGAACACTGAAAGAAGGTCTGATGATCATTTTTCGCCAACAGGCGCATAGTTATGGCGTCGAATTGGAAAGTGATGTGCCGGGTTATGCCTTTCACGAACTGATAGAAAAATTAGCAGATAAAGGAAAAAAGGTGGTTATTTTAGTCGATGAATACGATAAACCAATTACTGACTACATTACAAATCCTGAAATTGCCAATGAGCATTCCAAAATATTAAAATCAGTATACGGTGCTTTAAAATCAAAAGATAAATACATTGAAAAAGCTATCATAACCGGCGTATCCAAATATGGAAAAGTTGCTATTTTTTCTGATTTAAACAATCTTTTCGACCTTACCTTATATGAAGATGCAAATGAAATTTGCGGTTATACTGAAGTTGAAATTTTAAATAATTTTGAAGATTATCTGTTGAAAGCCTGCGATAAATTTAAAATTTCGATGGAGACCCTCATGGAATGGGTAAGAAGTTGGTACAATGGCTACTGTTGGGAAGGGAAAAATAAAATTTATAATCCTTTTTCTATTCTCAATTTCTTTCAAACACTAAAATTTCAAAATTTTTGGTTTGACACAGGTACACCTACGCTACTCAGCGAAATCCTTTTCAAAGAAAAATATCAGCCTGAAATACTGGAATATCTACAGTCTGATGACATGATCTTCAACTCTGCAGATATCAATCATATAGATGTACTTTCGCTGCTTTTTCAAACAGGCTATCTCACAATAAAAGAGGTTACAGGCCCCTTTTATGACCCTGTCTATACACTGGGTTATCCGAATAATGAGGTCAGAATATCATTCAACAGTTACCTGCTTGCAGCATATACTGACAGCAATCCGACACATGTAGGGGCTGCCTTTATGGTACACCTGAAAAATGCCCTTCGTGAAAAAGATTGGACAAGTTTTTTTGCCACAACAAACAGTGTTTTTGCAACCGTACCTTATACCGTATTTCAGAATACAGAAGCATATTATCATTCATTGGTACATGTTATGCTCACAATGACCGGAAATCTTGTTCTTTCTGAAGTCCTGACAAACAAAGGAAGAATTGACAGTGTCTTGGAAACGGAAAAAATGGTGGTTATTTTTGAATTCAAAATGAATAGCAATGCAGAAAAGGCGCTTAGCCAAATCCACGAAAAAGGATATCCGCAACGCTATGGCAAAAAAGATAAGGAACTGATCCTGATTGGCGTTAATTTTAATTCGGAGAACAAATGTATTGATGAAAGGTTGGTTGGTTGATTTTATTGACACTTACAAAATCTTCATTTTTTAATTTAATTTACATAGCCAATCTAAACCCCATCGTTTTCAGGCGATCTTTCAATGTTTCCCCCTTCTACACAATCCATCACATAATAGGCAGTGCCATTTGCCTCAAATACAGAGGACACAGTCATTATATTCGGATGTTTAAATTCTGCAATTTTTTGGGTCTCTTTCTTAAAATTGGCAATAAAATGCTGCCGGGGGAAATTCGTTTTTCCTGTGTGAGCGGTAACCGTATCGGCAGTACGCTGATTGATTCCATCAATATATAGCTCTTCAATACAGATTTTTTATTCAATTCTGTATCTGTCTCCAGATAGGTCAGTCCAAAACCGCCCTGCCCGATAAGCCTGATAAGATGATATCGGTTTTGTAGTATATAATTATCGGATAAGGTATGCGATATCGTGGGTTATTTTTATTTTTTTCAAAGAATTAAATCTCCTCCCAATAAATCTTATCCTTCACGGCAACTACAGCGATTACTTTTAATTTTTGAAGGGCTTTTAATTCAGTATCGAGTTCCAGATATCGAGTCAATTGAGTTTTAGCAGACTCCATTGTTTTATCTTTTTCATTTTCATCAGCCTGTTTTAGGTATTTTAATTCAAAAACATACTCATAAGGTTTTCCAGGATTTGAAGGATGTCGAAGAAATTCAAGGTCGAAATAGCCATCATTTCCAATTTCCCTTTCAGAACGGATATAGTAGAAATTTGCCATGCTCGCTAAAGACATAAGACTGATTTTTAGGGATTTTTCGTTGAATCGTTGAAAATCCCTGTTTGATAAATTTTGAAGAATTTTTTCCAGAATTCGAAACAGAGGATCAATTACTCCATTTTCAAGAGTAGAATTCATTGCGTCATGGAGATTATTAATATCAGCTAAAATTCCGGCTCTTTCCTGAAGAACATAACCGTAAAACTGTCGGTATAAATCACCTATAACATAATTGGGAATATGAAAAAGGGGTTTACCTGCTATTGTTGACCCTTTTAATGTGAGATTACCCAAGTAATACAAAAGATTGATGAATGCTATTTTATCAAAAGGTTTTATAAAGGCAAATTGAAATATGATTTCACTGCTTATTTCTCCTTTTTCCAATATTTCTTCCAAAACATCTAAATTATTATGATAATTTGCCACTTGAAAAACTTTCATCAGTTTTCCGTAGTCAGGCATGATGTTGGGATCAAGCATCTGCTTTGGATACTGTTGTTTGTATTTAAAATTATCTAAAAAATAAAGAACCATATCCGAATTATAAAGGGTATGCGGTACATCTGTATTGAATTTATAACCATTATACCAAGCTTTGAGATCTTTTATAATCTCAGTTTCCCTATTTTTATCGATGAGCACTAAACTTAAAAGCGCAGAAACTTCATCTTCTGTAAAGCCCATCATATCATGGAATTTCTCATCAGCACTAAGATGTTTACCGATATTAAATCCGCTCGTAAGGCCATCCATTGTAACAGGTGAAACTCCTGTAATAAAAAATCGGTCAACATAACCCTGACGGGTAGCAATTTTAATTGCCTCGTAAAATTTGCGGATATACCCATCCTGTGAAACAGAGCGTTTAAATTCGCTCAAATCGCGTATAAGAATTTCATTGGTAAAATGATCGTATTCATCAATGATAATATAAATCGGAAGATCATCAGCTGTTTTTTCTTTCCATGTTTTTAATGACTGAAAAAATGAACCCATCAGTTCACCCGGTGAAGTTGCGGCAGTTATTTTCTCAATTTCAGCCTGATCAAAAAGATTATAGCGCTGCATAAATCCATTCATAACAGAACTGACTCTACTCAAGAAAAACTTAAAAGTTGATTCTTCCGACTGTGTATCAATCCCACTGAAGTCAAAACAAAGCACCCGATAACTGTTTGCCATTGGGGTTTTATGCTGACCGATATAATATTTGGAAAAAAGCTTATCAAATTTATCCGCTTCCAAAATATCATAATAATATTCCAAAATGGACACAAGCAAACTTTTACCCATGCGACGCGGACGCAGAAA
>CAINVS010000053.1 GCA_903854205.1 uncultured Bacteroidota bacterium
AGTATTATCATCATTTCCAAAAAGAATTTAAAGTAGTAAATAGCACTCACTCTGCTCGAATTCTCAATTTTTAATTCTCAATTTTTAATTCATATATGGGTTTATTCGACAAAATTTTCAATTCAGCCAAAAACGAAAGCAGTTCAAAACTGCCTTGGAAAAAGCTGGAAAGTATTGATATGCTGGAAGCAGCTATAAAACGTTCATTTGATCTGCCTGTGGTAATTTTCAAACATAGCACAAGATGTTCAATAAGCAGTACTGCCTTGAACCGATTGGAGCGGGGCTGGGATTTCCCTGCGGGAGAAGGTCCTGAAATGTATTATTTGGATTTGATTGCTTTCCGACAGGTTTCAAATGCTGTTGCTGATCAGTTGAAAGTGCATCATGAATCTCCTCAATTAATTTTGGTAAAAAACGGAGAGGCCGTTTTTGATGCTTCGCATAATTACATCACGATTGCAGAATTGAGAGAGGAATTGGCCTGATAATTCAGAAATGGGAAAACTTACCAAATATGCCTTTCGGTTAAGGGACAATGAATGTTCGACAGAAATACAGACAGTTTTAAATTCGACCTTCAGAATTCTCCGACAAACAGGTTACCGTTATGCGGCAAATGTAAAGCCTTTATTGTAGATAACAGTAACTTTAGAGTCTTCGACAACACAATAGAACGACAAAAAAACGCTTCCCGATTTGGGAAGCGTTTTTTGTCATTTTTAGCAGCGAATTAACCGCCGAAGTCGTCAAATGAAATATTTTCTTTAGGAACACCTAGTTTGTCCAAAGCATTTATAACAGCTGCATTCATAACTGGAGGACCGCAGAAATAGTATTCAATATCTTCCGGTTCAGGATGATTTTGCAAGTATTGTTTTTCTACTACTGACATGATATAACCTTCAAAACCGTCGCCGGGAGCGTCAATATTTTCTTTAATTGCCCAATTATCTTCAGGTGAAGCTTTATCTAATGAGACAAAGAACTTGAAGTTAGGGAAGTTTTTCTCAATTTCGCGGAATTGCTCAATATAGAACAACTCTCTTCGGGCACGACCACCATACCAAAAAGAAACTTTGCGGTCTGTTGTTTTCAAAGTGTGAAAAAGGTGAAAAAGATGTGACCTAAGAGGAGCCATACCTGCACCACCACCGATGTAAACCATTTCTTTTTTTGTAGGTTTGATATGAAACTCACCATAAGGCCCTGAAACCATAACTTTATCACCCGGTTTACGGGTAAAAATATAGGAGGAACAAACACCTGGATTAACTGCCTGATAACCATCCCACTCTCTTTTTTCATTTACTACTTTGAATTTGAAAGGAGGAGGCGCAATACGGATATTTAACATCACAATATTACCCTCGGCAGGATGATTGGCCATTGAATATGCACGGAACTGAGGTTCAGGATTAACCATTTTTAGATCCCACATTTTATTTTTCTCCCATTCAGCTTCGAATTTTCTGGGATCATCCCCGTGATGTTCAGGGTGACCAGTAATATCCATATCCTTAAATTCACAAGTAATAACAGGAACATCAATCTGAATGTATCCTCCGGATTCAAAATGAAGAGATTCTCCTTCAGGTAATTTAACTACAAATTCTTTAATAAATGAGGCTACATTATAGTTTGAAACTACTTCGCATTCCCATTTTTTGATGCCGAAAATTTCTTCAGGTACTCTGATGTCCATGTCACCACGAACTTTAACCTGACAAGCAAGACGCCAGTTATCCTGAGCATCTTTTCGATTGATATGATTAAGCTCTGTCGCAAGTATTTCTCCGCCGCCTGCTGTAACCTGACATTTGCACATAGCGCAGGTACCGCCACCACCACAGGCAGAAGGCAGAAAAACATTTTCGTTAGATAGCGCAGACAATAAAGTGGAACCGGATGCTACTGTCAAAACCTTTTCACCCCCATTCACAGAGATTTTCACATCTCCTGATGGAAGCAGCTGTTTGCGTGCCGTTATAAGACCGGCTGAAAGCAAGAGGATTACCAAGGAAAAGACGATAACCGAAACTATAATTGATACGACTAACATTTGTCTATATTTTTATTTTATAAAATAAATTCGGCTTATTTAATATAATCACCAGGATTGATGCCCATGAAACCCATGAAGGCCATACCCATAAGACCGGTAAGAATAAAGGCCATCCCAAGTCCGCGTAAAGGGGCGGGAATTGCAGCAGTTCTTAACTTCTCACGAATTGCAGCAAAGGCAATAATTGCAAGTGCCCATCCCACACCTGCTCCGATACCAAAAGCAGTAGATTGTCCAAAATTATACTCACGGGAAACCATGAAGAGTGAAGCACCCAGGATAGAACAGTTTACGGTAATCAGCGGAAGAAAGATCCCCAACTGATTGTAAAGAGAAGGTGATGCTTTCTCTACGACCATTTCAACAAATTGTACCAATGCTGCAATTGTGGAAATAAATAGAATAAGGCGAAGAAAAACCAGATTAACACCGGGTATGATTGCGCCGTCTTTCATGAGAAAGAAATCGATCAACCAGTTCACCGGAGTAGTAATTGCCAATACAAATACTACAGCAATACCTAAACCGATTGCAGTTTTAACACTTTTTGAAACCGCCAGATATGAACACATTCCCAAGAAGTAGGAAAGAATCATATTGTCGACAAAAGCGGCTTTTATAAACACATTTAATATATCGCCCATAGCTTTATATTTTTTTATATTTTATGATTTATGAGAGAATATGTTTATTAAGATACGTCAATCAATTTGCGATTAGCGCTACGCTGAATCCAAATAAGTATTCCTATAAGGAAAAGTGAGGCACAAGGCAATACCATTAGATTATTTACAGTATAAACTTCAGCCGGTAATACTCTCCATCCCATAAAAGAACCCTTACCGGTCAGTTCACGGATAACCGCCATGACCACCAAAATAAATCCGTAACCCAAACCATTGCCGATACCGTCAAGGAAAGATTGCCAAGGTTTATTTGCCATAGCATAAGCTTCCAAGCGACCCATTACAATACAGTTTGTAATAATAAGACCTATGAAAACTGAAAGCATTTCGTAGGCGCTGTAAGCAAAAGCACCCAACAACATTTCAACTACCTGTACCAATACAGCAACGATAAGCAGTTGAATAATCATACGGATAGAGGCCGGAATCGTTTTGCGGAGTGCAGAGGTAACAAGGTTGGAAAATGCTGTAACCAAAGTTACACCCAAGGCCATAATTAGTGCAGGATAAACCTGAGAAGTAACTGCCAAAGCTGAGCAAACACCCAAAATTTGAACCGTTACAGGGTTATTATCATTGATTGGATCAAGAAGAAGTCCTCTTTCCTTCTTACCAAAAATCCCATCTTTAGTTTCGGTTGCCATAATAATTTCTATTTAGAAGTTTCTTAAATTATTTTTTCTCAGTCAAGGCTTTACCTGAAACAGCGTCCAAATAAGGCAAATAATAAGAGATACCACGAATCATCATCTCTGAAACCCCTACTGATGTAACAGTTGATCCGGAGATACTTTTGACTTCCCAATTTTTGTTTTTAGGTACTTTAACAACAGCGACAGAAACATATTTTCCGGCATCATCATAAATCTGTTTCCCTTTAAACTGATCTTTGAAATCTTTGCTGTCCTTAATCTCAGCACCCAAACCGGGTGTTTCAGCTTTATGTTCAAAGTTTACCCCGCTGATTGTCCACTTTCCATCTTTATAATCCATAGAAATAAATCCCCAGATTTTATCCCAAAGACCACTACCGCGAATACTGACAATTTGAGTAGTTTTTCCAGCTGAAACATAGCTGTAAACAGGATAAATTCGTTTGTCAAGCGGAAACTTTTCTTCTAATGCTAGATCTACATCAATAAGTTTAGCGTATTTTACACCCTGACCGCGTTTATTCAACTCGGCCATCTGTTTATCAATGTCTTCTGTCTTTGTATCTTCTTTCTGGGTAAAAATAACCTTACCTGTTGCATCCAACAATGTTATTTTAACCGTTTTATCAAAATCAATATCAGCCTTTACATCAGGCAGGGAATTGAGGATAGATCTTTTTTTGGCGTCCTCTTTATTTTTTGCCTGCAGCGGGTCCAACACATTGTAAAGGAACGAAAGAACTGCAGCCGAAATACTGGTCATAACCAGTACATACAGATAGATTTTAATATTATTTTGCATATTGTTTAGCTCGTTTCATTCGTTTAGAAATATTTCCTTCGATTACGAAGTGGTCAACCAAAGGAGCGAATACGTTCATAATGAGTATTGCAAGCATCCAACCTTCTGCATAAGCAGGATTCATAACGCGGATCATCATACCAAAGACGCCGATAAAAAATCCGTAGTACCATTTGCCTCGATTGGTTTGTGCCGCTGTAACCGGGTCGGTTGCCATAAACACCAATGCAAAAAGCAGACCGCCCATGCCAAAATGCTGATACCATGGAACATTCATATAAGTTGTAACCTGCCAGGCATTGAAAAGTAAACCCATGAATGCAACGCCCAAAGCAAAAGAAAGCATTACTCTCCAACTTGCAACACGAGTATAAAGCAGCATAAGACCGCCTATGATGATTGCCGGTTTACAGGTTTCACCAATACTTCCGGGAATGCCGCCCCACCACATCTGAGCAGCAGAGTATTTAGAAAGGATACCGCCTGTAATTTCACCTGTTGCAGGATCAGTAACTGACCAGCCTGCCTGATAACCCAAGGCTAAAGGCGTAGCTCCACTGAAATTGGCTACCATCGGCTGACCCTGTTCAAAGGTAGTCCAACCTACAGCTTCGAAAAGCGGATTGAACATAAGGTGTGCCCAACTGTAATCGGCTACTTTATTTTCCAAATCCAAACCTGCAATCCAAGGAGTATCACCTGAAATTTCTGTAGGATAAGCAAAGAAAATAAACACACGTGATAAAAGAGCAATGTTAACAACATTCATACCTGTGCCGCCAAAAGCCTCTTTACCGAGAATAACGGCAAAAACAATGGACAATGTAAGCATCCAAAGCGGAACATCGGGAGGCATGATGAGCGGAATGAGCGCTCCGGTTACCAAATAACCTTCTTCAACAGCATGTCCGCGTTTTGCTGCAAAATAAAACTCGATTCCTAAACCGACTGCCATACTAACCACAAAAATGGGAAGCATCTGCACCAGACCGAAAATCACTTTAAGGTGAAACGCTTCAGCGAAACTTGAGTGGGTACCCAAAGCAATAAAATGCTGATAACCGATATTGATGGTTCCGGCAACAAAACAGAGCTGCATAGCAATAACGACCATGATCATGGTACGTTTCAAGTCCATTGCATCACGAATATGAACGCCTTTACCCAAAGTAGTTGTATTGGGTTTGAAAAGGAAAGTAAAAAATGCATCATAGGTAGCATGTGCAAATTTATTCTCCTTTTTCGGCTCAATTTTTTTCCAAAAATCTATGAGTGCCATATTATTATATTGAAATAGGAAAGTTAAAATTAAAAAGTACTCAATTTCTCAGGTTCAGAGAATAATGACTTTATAGGTAAAGCAAAAATTAGCTGTTGCGCAATAAATCGAGCCCTTCGCGAAGCATTTTCTGCAACGGCTGTTTTGAAGTACAAACAAACTCACAAAGTGCAACATCTTCCTCGCTCAATTCGAGGAGGCCCAAACCTTCCAGTTTTTCAATATCATTGCACATGATTGCTCGGAAAACATGCTGTGGGTAGATATCCATAGGCAATACACTTTCATATTCGCCGGTCATAACAAAAGCACGTTTTTCTCCATTGCTGTTAGTATCTGCTGTATATTCCAAATCATTATAAAAACCTCCGACGAAAGTTCGGGAAAGTGTAGGATGGCCTGTTTGTGGAACCAGCCAACCTAAGATTTCATAGTAATTACCTTCGCGTACAGCAGTGATCTGATCATCGTAGAATTTTAGGTTAGAATTACGCTCTACCTGTGAACCTGTAAGTACATCGCCTGAAATAATACGAATTGTACGCACTTGAGTTGGTTTCTGTACTTTTTTAACGCTTTCGGCATCCTTAGTCCATACCAATTCTTCTTTAAAATCAGCAGGCAGATCAGAAAGAACCTGCTCAAGGTTTGCACCCTGGTGAACTTTTACATAACGGGGTTTGCTGAATTCCGCACCTGAAAGTACAACTACTCTTTCGCTGTCGAAAATACCTTCGTTGAAAAGAGTACCGATAAGTATTACTCCGTGTACATCAGTATACCAAACAGTAGAACCCGGAAGTACGGGATCGATATGGTGAATTTGAATACCTACATTTCCTGCTGGGTGCGGGCCATCAAACCAATGAGTTTCTACACCTTCAACTGTTCCTGCGTTAATATAAGCTGCAGCCGGTTCTGTTCTTGCGCTAAGACCTAAATGAACTTTTGAGCCACTCAGTTTTGCCAATACTTCCAATCCCTTTCGGAATGCTGCTTCTTTGCCTTCAACTGCAAGGTTGAGATTTGGTGCCAAAGGTGCAGAGTCGAAGGTTGTAACAAAAATTGCTTTAGGAGTATCAGTTGGATCAGCAACCAGATCGAAAGGACGCTGACGAATAAAAGGCCAGGCACCGCTTCCTAATAGGAAATTAACAATTTCCTCGCGGGTAGCTGTTGAAGGATTAGGGAGCTCAGCATATTTGTGATATTGAACATCACCCTGATCAGCCAAAATAATCAGTTCTGAAATCAAACGATTTTCACCTCTGCGAACCTCAATAAGTTCACCGCTGATAGGTGCTGCATAAATAATTTCAGGACGTTTTTTATCGAAGAATAAAGGCGAACCGGCTTTGATTTGAGCTCCTACTTCAAAAAGAACTTTTGGAATTGGAGACATACCAATTATATCGGTAGGCTTGATACTGTAATTGCTCACACGCAGACTATGCGCTCCAGCTTTTGAATCGGCAGCACCGGCCAAATTGATATCGAAGCCGCGTTTGAGGTGTTTTACCTCGACACCTTCGGGTAAATATTTGGGTTTATTCTTGGCCCTCCCGAACAAAGAACTGAAACTATTGGGCAATACGGAATAGTCGCCGGCTTCAACGCCATTTTGGCTTGCAGCCACTTTCAACAATCCCTCGCCCAAGGTCAGCAGTGCAAAGATGAATAGCACCAAAAGCACTAATACGATCATTAATCCCCAGGTCATGTGGTTATAAATTTACTTCTGTCAAATAAAGATTATTCAACATTTTATACATTTTCAATAACTTATGTCATTAAACATGCACAAAACGGACATTGTTTTTAGTTTTGCACCGTTAATTATCCCTTAGTTTTTAATTTAAAAATACATTATTCCAAATTGCAGTCCCAATGTACTTTTCATCAAAATTACAGGCATTCCTCAGCACAACTGCAAATATAAAATTTCGTTTTACATTCTGCTCAACTGAAAATAGCTTTTATTAATTGTTCTATTTATTTGGAATAATTCTAAATAACGATTTTTGATACCTTTTTGATGGCCTAATTTATATATAAGTCATTGAATTACTACATAAGATTTTGTATTTTTTTCAATTTCAACAGTATTAAGTATCAATTTTCCGCCGGGTTTTATAATGAGTTTTGCCTTCTTTTCCATTTTGAAGCGGGATCCTTTCTCCAATTCCAATACAGTATCTTTATCAACAATTAATCTGCTGCCTTTTTTCATGTAGAGCATTGCTCCTTTTTGAATTTTGAATAAAGTTGGATTAATAAAATCACCGTCTTCCGTTTTTGTGTGCCTGTTAACTGTTCCACTTTTATCCAACAAAAGATCTACTCGTTTATTGATTATGAGATCCGGAAAAGAATCTTGTGTAATATCCGGAAGTACAATATTCCCGGTCCAACGAACATCGTTCCTGAGTTCTGTCTGCTTAAACTTAACTTTAACTTTGATGGAATGTTTGTCAGTACCTTTCAATAGTTCTATTTTTAGTCCGTTAAGGAATATGGGCTCCATATTGGCCTTTTTGGTCAGATAGCGTTGGTAATTTGTGAGCGCAGGATTACTACCCATATCGAGCAGATCTCCCGGTTGAAATGCAGGGGTACGGCTAAATTCTCTATCTTTTTCATTGTAAACTCCAAAATTATGGTAAAAATTTTTAAATATGCCGTCTGTTACTTCGATCCTATTGATTGGCTCGCACTCATTTTTTGCACCGTTGGTATTGCCATCAAAGGCTATGGTTCCGTCTTTGTCGAAATCGGCACGGTAAAATAAATAAGGGTTTGTCCCTGAAATCGGGTTTTCTCTCTGTCGTCTGAATTTATACAGTTTATTTCCCCAGGCATTTTTTTCGGCTGCCTCATCAAGATAGGTATAATCATAGTTTCCCGATGCATTCAGTGGTTTCAGTCCGTTACAGATATCAGACAGTGCCTCTATAATGTTTCCTCTGTCAGCGGCAATAGATTCGACATACATATAGGTGCCTGCAGGAGTTTCAGCAATTGTATCTTTGTCGATAACATAACCTTTCCAAATATGCTCATCATAAGGGTGTTGTTTTGCATGATGTTCTATCCATAAGTGCTGCCCGCCTGAGAATGGAATTTTCACTCTGAGTACATCTCTGCTGCTGTAAAAATCGTTCAGAACAAATTCATTTCCCTGTTCCAGATCTTTTTCATTATTAATATCATGCAGTATTTCATTATAACCCATATACCAGCTTTCCCAGGAATTAAATCCGTAAAATATTGGAATAGTGGACATGGTACCCCAACTGATACTTGGTCTGTAAAAATAAGCGCCTACTGTACCGTTTGCGCCAAAAACATGCGGAGAATTAAAGAGCGTATGGGCCAGTTCATGCACAAAAACGCCGGACCCCCACATCATAGTAAAACCTTCCGAGAAACTGTATCCGTTAAATTTCTCCATTTGAATGCCGCTGGGACTGGCATATCCCCCACCCGATCCCAGCCAGCCATTCATGCCTATTGCCGGAAATTGCGACCAGCTTGGGCTGAATCTGTAAATAAAAATGATATAATCTACTATGCTGTCAGCTTGCGGATTCAGTGAGTTATCAAACTTATAATTGGGTCTATTAATTCTTGTATCAAAATCTTTAAAATCAAAGCCCGGGTTTATCCGCTTCATCTCTTCAAAGGCTTTATAGTTCATATGTGACCAGGCTTTGCCGCCATCCGGGTCAATTTCGATCACTGCCGGCCGGCCTGAACTGTCTTTAAAAAACTCGGCCATTAAACGGAACTGATGGTTCGATTCGAAATAAAAAAGTTTGGAATCATTGATGAATACCTGATCCTGCATCGTTTCGAAATGCTCGGGTCTGTTATACATCCAATTTGGGCAATCACCGCTTATCGGGTTAACGACATCGGGGAGTTTGGAGGAATCAATGAGGGTCCAGCCCTGCAGGAAATGATTTTTGTTTTTAAAACTAAGATTAGTGGAAGGGGCATCCTTAAATATGACAGGAACAATGAGTGCCTTTAGATTTCCTTTTGGTGTAAAAACACCGCCATAATTTGACTTTTGCTGACATTTAGCAGTACCTGACAAAATTAAAAAAATGAAAATCAAGCAGCTTTGAATAATATTAGTCCGCATTTTTGCTGTTACTGTTGTAATGTGATTCTTCATAACTCTAGAACTTTTAATAAAAGAAAAAGAGGAAAGGAACCTTTTGGGTATCAACTTTCCTCTTTTGTATAAATTATGAGTCTCGGTTAGAGATGCTCCAAAATAAAATTAGTCATTTTTTTGTAGAGATGCAGACGGGTCATACCACCTCTAAGACTGTGATTTTTATTGGTATAAAACAGTTGTTCGAAATCAACATTTTTCTCAACCAATACTCTTGACATTTCGGCAGCATGCTGAAAATGCACATTGTCATCGGAAATACCATGAACAAGAAGGTATTTTCCTTTGATACGGTCGGCAAAATTGATGGGAGAATTATCTTCATAGCCACTGTTGTTTTCAGCCGGGGTACGCATATAGCGCTCTGTATAAATTGTATCGTACCATTTCCAGTTGGTAACCGGTGCAACAGCAATAGCCATTTTAAAAAACTCATTACCTTTGGAAATACAAAGGGAAGAGAGGTATCCGCCATAGCTCCATCCAAAAATACCGATACGGTTTTTGTCTACATAAGCAAGTGATCCAAAATATTTTGCAGCTGATATCTGGTCAATTGTTTCCAATTTGCCCAATTCCATATAGGTGCATTTTCTGAATTTTTCACCCCTGGGCTCAGTTCCGCGATTGTCTACGGTTGCAACGATGTAGCCTTTTTGAGTCAGCATTCTGAACCACATATAGTTACCGTTGTCCCATGTGTTTATACTGGACGGAGTATTCGGTCCGCCGTAAACATACATAAATACAGGATATTTCTTTGAAGGATCAAAATTATCGGGTAACATCATCCAACCATTTAGTTCAATTCCTTCTTCGTTTTTGAATTTAAAATAGTTGTGTTGCCCCATTTTATATTCCTCCAGCAGATTAACCAGTTTCTGATTATCTTCCACTACCCTTACCAATGTATTTGCTTCTGTTTCGTAAACAGCATGCACTGGAGGTTTGGTTACCGTTGAGTAGTTATTAAAGTAGTATTGAAAATTGCTGCTGAAGACAGCTTCATTTTTACCTGCCGAAGTACTTAGTTTAACTTTTTCATCAGCAAAAGTGCTCACCCAATAAACTTCGCGATTCATTGATTTTTCAGCAGCAGCCTGAAAATATATTCTTTTTTTCTGGGGATCAAAGCCATAAAAATCAGTCACCTCCCATTCTCCTTTGGTAAGCTGACGAATCATTTTTCCATCTGTACCGTAAAGGTAGAGATGATTGTAACCGTCCATTTCGCTCATCCAAATAAATTTATCTTTATCAACAAAAGTAAGGTGGTTGTTAATGTCAATAAAATATTTATTTTTCTCTTCGAACATCACTGAAGTTTTACCTTTCTTGTCTGCTTTCAGAATTACCAAATGATTTTGGTATCTGTTGAGTCTAAAGATACATAGTTCACCTTCATTGGACCATTGAATTCTGGGAATATATTGATCACCCTCTCCTTCAATCTCTATTTTGTTTGTTTTTTTTGCTGCTAAGTCATATATGTGAACTGAAACTTCAGCATTTTTTTCTCCGGCTTTCGGATATTTATATTTTGATTCATTTGGATAGAGTTCATTGAAATAATTTGTTAATGTAAACTCTTTTACTTTTGATTCGTCAAATCTCAAAAAAGCAATCTTTGTCCCGTCAGGAGACCAAAAAAAAGCTCTTTCGATACTGAATTCTTCTTCATACACCCAGTCAGTAGCTCCATTTATAATTTTATTGGCTTCGCCATCAGCAGTTACCTGAATCTCGGTACCGCCTTTCAAATCCTTGATAAAAATATTGTTATCTCTAACAAAAGCAACTTTATCAGCTTTGGGACTAAAAATGGCATAACTTTGTTTTCCTTTCTCCGAAACTTTTTGGTTAATTTTACTTTCTCGGTCATAAACAAAGAAATTGGCTTTATAAGAATGCCTGTAAATTTGTTCAGGGTCCGATTCCAAAAGTATTTTATTCTCATCATCGCTGAAAGTATAACTGCTTATTTTAGCATTGGTACTTGCAGTATAGATTGTACGTGTCTGTTTACCTGTACGAATATCGTATTCATTAATCTGCTGCTGCTGCTGTGTTTCCAACCTGGTATAAAACTTTCCGTCTTTTGTAAAATTTAAACCTTCAGGAGATTCGGAATAAAACTTATATTCGTTCCAAATTTCTTCCAACGTAATTTGATTTTTTTGCGCATAGAGTTGTGACAATACTACAAGGCAAAGACTGAGAACAAATGTATTTTTTTTCATTTTTGTGAAATAAGTCTGTGCTGATTTTAATATATTTTCCAATTCAAATTATTTATAAACGGTATTATTAAAAAGCTTTCATCCTATTAGTGCCCGATACTTATTTGGCAAAAAACAAGCATTGTACCACAAACACTCAAGTTTCCCCAATTTTGACTTTTTTGAAAGCATTTTGTACTATTTCGGGCAAATTTACAAATAATCCCATAAAAATCAGGTCATTTTTAGAAAAGAATTCATTATGTGCTTTCAAATCCCTGAACGGATATAGATGTTTAAAAATATATGTATATTTGTTCTAAATTATTTTAATATGCGATTAGTTCTACCTATATTTTTAGCATTCATTTTTCTTAATAAAATCGCTGCACAGTTAACAGTCGGAACTTTATTAAATACACCTCAATCTCAGGATGGGTACACGCTGTTTAACCCATCAAACGGATTCAATGCCTACCTTATAGACAATTGCGGTCGGTCGGTCAATACCTGGAACTGCAATTACCCTCCGGGATTGGCAGCTTATCTGCATAGCGACGGATCCCTTTACCGTAGCGGCAGAATTTTGAACAACAAAATGACAATGGGCGGACTTGGCGGTATTATTGAACGCTATTCTTGGGAGGGAGATCTGCTATGGAGCTATAGATGCAGCGGTGATGATTCTACGTCTCATCATGATTTTGAAATTTTACCCAATGGCAATATCTTACTCCTCGTCGCTTTTTCCAAACCAATTGCTGAAGCCATCTCTATTGGCAGAGACAGCACAGGTGACCCCAATGATGTACTTTTTTTCGAATCAATTTTGGAAATAGAACCTATTGGTACCGATAGCGCCCGTATTGTGTGGCGTTGGAGTTCAAAGGATCATCTGGTTCAGAGTCGCGACAGTACAAAACCAAATTATACTATTATTCCCGATCATCCCGAACGGTTGAATATAAACTATTTAGGCAGTTCTGTTGATCGGGACTGGCTGCATGCCAATTCTATTGATTATAATCCTGCTCTGGATCAGATTGTCATCGGATTTAGAAATCTAAGTGAATTCTGGGTACTGGATCACAGCACATCAATAACAGAAGCTGCCGGAAATTCCGGCGGAAGATATGGAAAAGGAGGAGATATTCTTTACCGTTGGGGTAATCCCGCAACTTATGAACGGGGTGGCTCAAATGATCAAAAATTGTATGAACAGCACGATGTAAGCTGGATTCCGGATATGCTCCCGGGTGCAGGTAGTTTCCTTGTTTTTAATAACGGCGAAATCCTCAATTATTCATCTGTTGCTGAACTGAGCGCACCTATGGATTCTTTTGGTTTCTATACTCAGCCCGGAGTCGGAACTGCATTTGGTCCTCAGCAACCCTACAGAGTATTCAGAGATGATTCAAATCCCTTATTCTTCTCTGGAAGATTATCATCGGCTCAAAGACAGCCAAATGGAAATACGCTTATTTGCAGCGGTAATAGTGGTTATTTTTTGGAAATGGACAGTATCGGGAATCAGGTTTGGTCATATAGGAATCCCGTTACAGGAACCGGAATTGTTTCGCAGGGAACATTGATCAATTACGGAGTAAACTCTGTTTTTGCTGTGAGCAGATATTTAACTGACTATTCTGGGTTAGCCGGCAAAAATCTTATTCCAGGAGATCCTTTAGAACTAAATTTTGACATTAGTCAGTGCCAGATATACAATGGAGTTAAAAACTCAGATAATCAATTGAATACAGTCCATATTTATCCAAATCCCGTATTGGATATTATCAATATTGAAAATTTTAATCCGATTGAATCCGTAGAAATTTATAACTCAATCGGACAAATGATAGAAATTTATTATGGCCAAAAAACTAATATTAAACAAATTAATATAAGTAATTACAGCTCCGGTTGTTATTTTATGCGCATCAATAACAATAAGACGCTACAGTGTTTCATAAAGAATAACTTATAGTCTTAAAAAAAATATTTTTGTGCATTGTTAAATTATTGACAATTTGAATTTAAGTTCATACCTTTGACCCCTTTAAAGGCATATTGAGCATTTTTTTAGTCGATTAACAAATTACCTAATTTTAACCTATTGAAATCAGTGTTTTTTTAACAAAAATTTAAAATACATAATTCACTGCATTAAATTTGTATTTTCTAACAAAGCTGATATTATTTGCTATTATTTTAATCTTTAAACTTAATTTTATGAAAATTAAACAAACGATCCTTGCAGTTATGTTTCTTGCGATTTCATTCGCAGGCAGCATCAATGCACAGGTACTTCTAAATGAAACTTTTTCTAACCGGAACGGGGTATTTCCTGTGGGCTGGACTCGTTTTAATGTAGATGCACTAACACCAAACACAAATGTTGCCTATGTCACCAATGCCTGGATTGTCAGAGGTGATTTAGCTGTTCCCGCAGATTCAGTAGCTATCAGTACGTCATGGTACACTCCAGCTGGTACATCAAATGACTGGATGTTTACCCCGGCAATAACTTTACCTGCCGTAGGTGTTGCCAATTTGACATGGGATGCAATTGCATACGACGCTGCTTATGCTGATGGTTATGAGGTTCGCATTATGAATGCAGCTCCAACTGCAGGTAACATTACTACTTCCACTGTATTGCTTACTATAGCGGCTGAAAACGCAACTATTACTCCGCGCACTTTAAATTTGTCAGCTTATGCAGGTCAAACTGTTTATATCGGATTTAGAAATACAAGCACAGACATGTTTGTCTTGGGTATCGATGATATCAAAGTTGAAAACTTTATAACAACATCACCAGAGGTTTCTATCACTAAAGTAACTCCCGGTCAATACACTGCAATTCCTAAAAGCCAGGTAACTTCTTTCCCTGTAAGTGCAACTGTTAACAACAGTGGTACAGGTTCTGCAGCTTCTGTAACCCTTACTACCAGTGTTTTCAAATTACCTAATACAACTACTCCCGTTTATACAGGTACAGGTTCTACTGCAAACCTTGCTGCAGGTGGTACTGCAACTATTAATGCTTCAACTGCTTTCACTCCAGCAGCTCCAATTAATGGACAGTATGTTTTCCGCAGTGTTGTAAGCGGTAATACAGGTTCTGTTGCGAATGACACATTCTTTTACAATGTTGTTGTTAATGATTCCGTTTATGCACGTGATTTAAGCACTGCTGATAATGCAATTGGTGTTACAGGTGCAGGTAATACTGCTATTTTAGGTAACACTTTCCTAATCACTGCTAATTCTACACTTACTACAGTTCTTTTTGCAACAAATGGTGTAGGCACTGGCCCTGCCTTGGGTGACTCTACTCAGGTTTTGGTTTATGCAACAACTGCAGGTGTTCCAACAGGTGTTCCTGTTGCGAGTTCTGCAATTTACATTTACGGTGCTACCGATACAGGAACAGTTGTTCGTACAATTGCAATCAACGGTGCCAGTGGTTTCGCACTTACTGCTGGTACTTACTTTGTAGGTATAAAAGAATTTTTCCGTACCGATAACCTTGGAATCCTCATCAGTGATGGTATTTTCACACCTAACGCAACTTATGCACAGGTAGGCACAGGTGCATGGACTCCATTGGAAAACTTTGGTTTCCCAAGTGCAGCCATTGTTCGTGCTAATGTCAGAACTCTTTGTGCTGTAAGTTCAACTATTGCAAGTACTAATGCTACTTGTACCAACGGTTCAGGTACAGCTACTGTAACTGCAGCCAGTGGTGCAACTCCTTATGTATATTCATGGAGCAATGCTCAAACAGCTGCTACTGCTACCAACCTTGTAGCCGGCAACTATTCTGTAACTGTTACTGACGCTTCCGGCTGTTCAGTTACTAACACTGTAACAGTTGCTTCTACAACAACTACTATTACTACAAACACACCAACAACTACCAACTCTGCTTGTGGTGGTGCTACAGGTTCTGCTTCTGTAAATCCAAGCAACGGTACAGCTCCTTATTCTTACCTTTGGAACAATGCCGGCAATACTCAAACTATCAGCAACGTTGCTGCAGGCAGTTATAGTGTAACTATTACTGACGCTAACGGTTGCACTGGTAACGTAAGCGGTATTGTTGTTAACAATCCAAATGCTCCTACTGCAAGTATTTCAGCTTTCACTGCCGTATCATGTAACGGAAGTTCTACAGGTACTGCTACAGCTACTGCTACAGGCGGTACAGCTCCTTTCACATTCACTTGGAGCAATGGCACACTTACAGCTGCTGCTACAGGTCTTGCTGCCGGTGTTTACACTGCTACTGTAACTGATGCTGCTTCTTGTTTGGGCGTTACTTCTGTAACAATCACTCAACCAAACGCTATTTCTGTAACTAACAATACCTCTGCTACTGCAAACATTTCTTGCTTCGGCGGTAATAACGGTGCTGCTGCGGTAACTGTTGCGGGTGGTACTCCTAACTACAGCTTCAATTGGAGCAATAGTGCTAATACTGCTTCTATCTCAGGTCTTACAGCAGGTACATACTCTGCAACTGTAACTGATGCTAATCTTTGTGTAAGCGTATTCGCAATCACTCTTACTCAACCGGCTACTGCTCTTGGTGTTTCTGCTACAAGCAATGACATTTCTTGCAACGGTTCTACCAACGGTTCTGCAACTGCTTCAGCTGTAGGTGGAACATCTCCTTACGCTTACGCATGGTCAAACAATGCTAATGGTGCTATTGCCAGTGGTCTTGCTGCCGGCAACTATACTGTAACTGCTACGGATGCTAATGGTTGTGTAGCTGCTGCTACAGCTGTTACTGTAACTGAGCCATCTGCTATTAACTCTTCTACAACTGTTACCAATTGCTCTGCTTTTGGTGCAACAGATGGCGATGTAGTTCTTGCCGCCGGTGGTGGTACAGGTACACTTACTTATTTGTGGAGCAATGGCGCTACAACTCAAAACCTTGTTAACGTTGCTGCAGGTACTTATACTGTAACTGTAACTGACGCAAACGGTTGTACTGATGTACATTCTGCTACTGTTTCTCAGCCTACCACAGTAGGTGTAACCAATGGTAACATCAACATCTCTGTATTCCCTAATCCTGCTGATGCAACAGCTACATTGACCATCTCTTTGGTTAACAGCAGCGAAGTGAATATTCAGATCACAAACGTAACAGGTCAGGTAATTCGCACTATCAACGACGCTAACGTATTGAACAATCAATATACCTTGAACACTACTGAGTGGGCTGCAGGTGTATACTTTGTTCGCGTAACTGCAGGTAACGATACTGCCACTTACCGTTTGACAAGAAAATAAGATCTGACTGTTGAAGATAACTTCAATTTTCTTATCTGCTGAAAAAGCCTTTGCTAAAGCAAAGGCTTTTTCTTTTTAAAAAATACTTTTCTATTTTTGATCCTAATTTATTTCTGAAGATATATTTTCAAATCAATATTATTAGATACTGAACAATTCTGATTTATGTTTGTATTAATATTGAAAACATAAAATAGATGAACAAAGCTTAAAATTGATACTCGTATAGTTAAATCAGATTAAACATATAGAATATTTCAATTTTAATAATTTAAACAACAGTGCTATATTTGTGTTTATAAATAAAATTCAATTCAACACGAATTATTATAAATTCCATTATCACGAATAAAATCAATAAAAATTATGAGCTTAATGACAGTAGGACAGAGCTTTCCTCAGTTTGAGAAAAAAGTAGTTGTTTCTCTTGAGAAAGGTAAAGAATTCAGCACTTTGACCAATAATTTTGCCAACAATGAAGAACGTTGGACAGTAATGTTCTGGTGGCCCAAAGACTTTACTTTTGTTTGTCCGACAGAAATTGCAGAATTCAATGCTGCTTATGAAGAATTCCGTGACAGAAACACCACCCTGATCGGTGCTTCTACAGATTCAGAATTTGTTCACGCTGCCTGGAGAAAAGACCATGATGATCTTCGCGGATTGAAATTTCCTATGTTGGCCGATACTTCAAAATCATTGGCGGAAGAGTTGGGAATCCTAACATCAGGAGATAAAGTTGCTTATCGCGCAACATTTATCATCGACCCTCAAAATACAATCCGTTGGGTCAGCGTATATGACCTGAGCGTTGGCCGCAATGTAGAAGAGGTAATCCGTGTATTGGATGCCCTTCAGACAGATGAACTTTGCCCTTGCAACTGGAAAAAAGGCGAAGAGACACTTCACGTATAATAATTTTGTGACGGGCTATTGCCAAAAGGCCCGTGCACTTTATATACTACTTAAGACCTTTTGGTAAATCCAAAAGGTCTTTTTTATAGCATGGGAGGCAAATTCTCCTCACAAAACCAATAAAAATGCTAAACGAAACACTTAAAGACCTTTTGGTCGACCTCGGACTACCTGAATCCTATAGTAATCCAAGTTTAGAAATACTGATTGAAGGAGATTCTAAATATCTTCGAGATCTGAGAATGAACGTCAAGGGTTTTTGGAAATCAAAAGACCTTAGCGAGAAAGAGGCACATCTTATAAGTACAGCAATTGCCAATAATAATGGCAACACTGTCCTGGAAAAAGCTTTTTCCGCGAAAGCTGAGCAGGCAGGGGCAAATAAAGCAGAAATTGCGGATGCTATAGCATGCGCCTCATTGCTGACAATAAACAATGTCATGTACAGATTCCGTCACTTCATGGGAAAAGAGTCATATGAACAGATGCGTGCAGGTCTGCGTATGAATATCATGCTTAATCCGGTGCTTGGTAAAGAGTTTTTCGAACTTGTAAGCCTTGCTGTTTCTGCAGTGAACGGCTGTGAACAATGTGTAAAATCACATGAAGCTTCTATACTCGCCTTAGGAACAAGTGAAATCAGAGTATTTGAAGCAGTAAAGCTTTCTTCCGTAATTACAAGTTTAGGGAAAGTTATTTATTAAACTCAATTCATATTCATTGAAAGGCTATTGCAACTTTGGAGCAATAGCCTTTTTTTTGAGCTCAAGTTCAATATTGAAATCCTACCCAAATTTCAATTCAAAAAAAACAAGCTATCAGATATTTAACTAATTTTGAGGACAGGACTTAAATCAATAATTTAATTTAAATAAAGCTCCGATAAGGGTAATAAAAAGCTAATTTTATACATCTATTATTTCGAACAATCCTTTTTATTACCAAATTATTGATTTTAACGCCGGATTTCTTATGATTTTTTTTTATAAAAATATATTGAGTACTTTACTTATTCTTGGCGTTTTCTTTCATTCCTGTGGAAATGACCCTGATAAGAAAATAAGGGAAGGCAAAATATTTCCCGGTTTCCAATGTAAAAAGGCTGTTGCGTATGATTACGACGGTTCTGAAAAAGGAGATCTGATTATTGAAAAAGGAAAAATTCATTACAGTGTTAAAAAACAGGTTACACTATCGAAGGAACAGACAGACGGTCTTTTGCAGATTCTCAACGAAAAAGGCAGTTATGGTGAAGATGTAACCCGTTGCTTTAAACCGCATTTGGGTGTAATTTTTTATGATGAAAAAGACCAGCCTAGGGCTCAGATCAGTATTTGCTTTCTCTGCAACCAGCATAATTCTTTCCCACTTATTGCTGCCCAAGAGTCAGTAGGAAAAAGTCACCCAAAAGAATTTCATGGGTATAGTGCAGTAGGAAAGACAAAATTGATGAGCTTTTGCAAAGATCTTGGCTTCAGTAACTGCGGAGGGACAGATGCCATAGAAAGTCCCAATGAAGAATAATAAATCATAATTTAAGAATCATAAAAAAAGATCCGAAATGCATTTAGCTCTCGGATCTTTTTATTTTAGGCATATTTATCGTTTTCCTCATACAAATTACATATATTTGCTGCAAAGCATATTTGCTTAATTACTGTAAAAAATACAAATTCCTGCCAATCAAAAGTATAGGAGAAAGCAGGATTCCAGTTAAAAAAGTTAGTCCGAAAAATTCGGAACAAAATTTTAGACGTCTGCCAAATGAAAATATCACTAAACTGGCTCAAGGAATATGTTCAGACGGACCTGCCGGTAGAAATTATAACAGAATTACTGACCAATATAGGACTTGAAGTAGAAGGAGTTGAGGCCACAGAAAGTATAAAAGGCGGTTTACAGGGTTTGGTTATCGGTGAGGTAACTGAATGTGAAAAACATCCTGACGCCGAAAAACTTTCACTCACTACTGTAAATGTCGGTAGAGAAGCTTCACTTTCTATTGTCTGTGGTGCACCAAATGTGGCCAAGGGTCAAAAAGTAGTTGTTGCCACTGTCGGCGCTACGCTCTATCCCTGTATCGGAGAACCGCTTACCATCAAAAAAAGTAAAATTAGGGGTGCTGCCTCTGAAGGGATGATCTGTGCAGAAGATGAAATCGGCCTCGGCAATTCACATGCAGGTATTATAGTGCTCGATGGCAATGCTCCTGTAGGCGTGCCTGCCCGCGACTATTTCAACAGTATCGGCGGATATAATGGTATCAAAATAGAAACCGACACTATCATCGGTATAGGACTCACACCTAACCGTTCGGATGCTACCGGACATTTAGGCGTAGCATTTGATATTGCTGCAGCAATTCAAATCAATTATCCCGGTCAGGGCAATTTTAATCGTCCCGATGTTTCAGCATTTGCAATAACTTCAAAAGAACTTTCCATTGAAGTTGAGGTGCTCGACAAAGATCGCTGTCCACGTTACAGCGGTATTTGTATCAAAGGAGTGAAGATTGCAGAATCTCCGGAATGGCTTAAAAATCGCCTCAGCGCTATCGGCCATAACCCTATCAATAATGTAGTAGATATTACCAATTTCGTTTTGCACGAATTGGGACAGCCACTGCATGCTTTTGATTATAATAAAATAGCCGGCAAAAAGGTTATTGTCCGCACCCTTGCAGAGGACAGCAAATTTGTTACTTTGGACGAAGTGGAACGCAGTCTGAAAGCAGAAGACCTGATGATCTGTGATGGAAATTCCGAAGGAATGTGCATTGCAGGGGTTTTCGGCGGCTTGCATTCGGGTATCAGTGATGCTACAGTCAATATATTCCTTGAATCGGCTCATTTTCATCCAAAAAGTATACGTCGCAGCAGCATGGGACATCAGCTGCGCACCGATGCAGCAAGCTGTTTTGAAAAAGGTACAGATCCAAATATCACTGTTTATGCACTGCAACGTGCAGCACTGCTTATTCAGGAACTTGCCGGAGGAAATGTTGCATCAGAAATTATTGATATCTATCCGAATCCGATTGCCCGCACAGAGGTGGCCCTGCGCTATGGAAACATACGCAGACTTATCGGAGCGGATTTGGACAAAGCAGTAATACGCCGTGTATTGGAAGTATTGGACATGCAATTGATCAGTGAAAATGAAGATGGTCTTACAGTAGCTGTTCCTACCAACAAATCTGATGTACTTCGTGAAGTGGATGTGATTGAGGAAATACTCCGCATTTACGGTTACAATAACATTGAAACACCTCAGAACCTGAACTCGGCACTGTCCTTCTCTCCAAAACCCGATGCGATGAAAGTCCGCAATAAGGTTTCTGAATGGTTGGCAGCTACCGGATTCTCTGAGATGATGGGACTTTCACTGAGTAAATCTTCCTATTACCGCAGCCTCTACCCTATTGATGATGCTGAATTGGTTTATATCAACAACACTTCCAATCAACAGATGGACCTTATGCGTCCAACTATGTTATTGGGAGGCTTGGAAGCTATTTTGCACAATCAGAACCGTCAGAATAGTGATATTTCCCTCTTCGAATTTGGAAAAACCTATCATGCTGCTGCCGAAGGCAAATACAATGAACAGCAACATTTGGCCATTTATATGAGTGGTCAGCGTTATCCCGAAAGTTGGCTCAATCCGCAAAAAGCAAAAGTGAGCTATTATTCATTGAAAGCTTTTGTTGAAAACTTAATGGGCAAACTTGGAATTGATCTTCAGGGAAGCAATTTCAAACAGGAGTTTATCGAAAATCAAGGCGTATGGGCTTATGCCACAGAGCTAAAACGCGGTCGAGATCTGTTGTTGAGCATGGGTCGCGTTCATCCGGAACTTGTTTTTGAGATGGATCTCAAAAACCCGGTTTTTTATGCCGATATTAATTGGGATATGGTGCTGCAGATTCTGAAAAAACAGAAAGTTCAGTATCATCCGCTCCCAAAATATCCAAGCATGCGCCGCGACTTGGCACTTGTCATTGACAAGGGGCTTCGTTTTGAACAAATTTTAAATATTGCCCGGAAACAGGGCAAAAACTTACTAAAAGATATCAATCTCTTTGATGTTTATGAGCATTCAGAGCATTTGGGCGAAGGAAAAAAATCTTATGCCTTCAGCTTCGTGTTTCTCGATGAGCATAAAACACTGAAAGATCAGGAAGTGGATGATATCATGGCGAAATTGATGAATATTTACGAGAAAGAATTGGGCGCATTAATCAGGAAATAGTTCTACGACAAAGGTCTTTATTCTATTCCCTAACTTCAATCACCTACTATGAGTCTTTTAGACGAAAAACTGGAGGAAATTTTAAACAAAGTAAGCAGACTTATTGAACAAAATGCCCAATACAAAAGGATTGTGCAGGATCAGAACAGTAAAATAAAGCAACTGGAGCTCGAAAACAGAGAACTCTGGACGCAATTGGAAGAGGTTCAGGAGTCATTACCAGCTTTGAATAAAGAGGATCTTCGAAAACAGATAGATAAATATATTCAGGACATTGATCTCAGTATACAGTGGTTGTCCGATTTGGAATAACCAATCTGTTGATTTAAAGTCAGTTAATATTTTTAAATCAACTAATTATCAATTAATTCAGAAGGCAAAAACAAATGCATAACATTGATATCGAAATAGCAGGTCGCAGTTATCCTATTCTGGTAGAAAAGGAAGAAGAGATTGAGGTTTTAAAATTGGTTCAGCATCTCAATAATCAGATTGTAGAAATGCAGGCTCGCTATGGAACAAAACTCAATAAACAGGATATCATAGCTATATTGTTATTGACCTATGCAAAAAAAACACAGGACTGTGAGAAAAATTCACGCAGCAGTACTGTAACTGAAAAAATTGATGAACTCTATCTAATGCTCGATGCTGCTTTAAGCAAATAACTCTTTCCAGTTTCGTCTTATTCAGCTTATTTTAATTTATAAACTGCTTTTAATAACGGAACTATTTTAATTAAATAAAGCTTTTTGTCAGTAATGGCATTGGCACAAACAGTATCATTTTACAGTCTTATTAAACTCTATCACAAATATGGAAATAATAATAGCTTTGGTAGCCCTGACTATAGGCTCAGCCGGAGGATACTTCTCAGGACAGTCGGTGCTACGCAGCATTAATCGGAAGAAAGAGGGTGACCTCGACACAAAAATTGAACGTATCCTGAAAGAAACACAGGAAAAGGCAACAAAAAAAGAAGAAGAAACAAAGGATCAGGCGAGCAGACTGATTGAAGATGCCAAGGAACAGGGCGAGAATATCAAACGCAAAAAAATGCTCGAAGCTAAAGAGCATTGGATTCAGAAAAAAACAGAATTTGAAGCAAAAACACTCAAACGCGAGCAAACAGTTAAAGCTTCTGAGCTTACGCAGAAAGAAAAAGAAAATGAATTGAAAATGAAGGAGAAAGATCTTCAGCGTATTGGCAAAGAAAACGACAAAATTAAAGAAACACTTGAGCAGCAGTTGCTTGTGGTAGAATCACAAAAAGCAATGCTCGATAATAAAGAACAGGAATTCCAAAAAGGTCTGGAAAAAATTGCCAGAATGTCTGTTCAGGAAGCTAAAGAAGAATTGATCAAAAGCATCAAAGACAAAGCTGAATCTGAGGCTATTACATTCGTAAAAGACCGCTTGGAAGAAGCAAAACTTACTGCTAATAAAGAAGCAAAAAAGATAGTTATTCAGACAATTCAGCGTATGGCTGCAGAATACACTATTGAAAATACAGTTTCTGTTTTCCAACTTGATTCTGATGACCTAAAAGGTCAGATCATCGGTCGCGAGGGTAGAAATATCCGTGCACTCGAGGCTGCTACAGGTGTTGAAATAATTGTGGATGACACCCCAGAAGCGATCATCATTTCAAGTTTTGACCCGGTTCGTCGTGAAATCTGCCGTTTGTCATTGCAGCGTTTGGTTGCTGACGGTCGTATCCACCCAGCCCGTATTGAGGAAGTTGTTTCCAAAACCAAAAAACAGATTGAAGAACAGATCATGGAAATCGGCCAACGCACAGCGATTGAGCTCAATATCCATGGTTTACCGCCTCAGCTTATCCGCATGGTAGGCCGTATGCGTTTCCGTTCATCTTATGGTCAGAACCTATTGAAACACTCTATCGAGGTAGCTAAACTTTGTGCTACAATGGCAGCAGAACTCGGTCTTTCTCCACGTGAAGTGAAACTGGCAAAACGCGCAGGTTTGCTTCACGATATCGGAAAAGTGTCTGAAGAAGAAAACGAACTTTCTCATGCCATTTTGGGTATGAAACTCTGCGAAAAATACGGCGAAAAACCTGCAGTTGTCAATGCAGTAGGTGCCCACCACGACGAGATGGAAATGAAATATATCATCTCCCCTATCATTCAGGCCTGCGATGCAATCTCAGGTGCGCGTCCCGGTGCGCGTCGCGAGATTTTGGAAAGCTACATGCAACGCATCAACGAACTTGAGCAGATTGCAATGGCTTATGAAGGTGTACAAAAAGTTTATGCTATGCAGGCAGGCCGCGAGCTTCGTGTTATTGTAGAAGCTGAAAAAGTAAGTGATGAAAGAGCTGACGAATTGTCATTCCTCATCTCTCAGCAGATTCAGAATGAAATGCAGTATCCGGGTCAAATCAAAATCACGGTTATTCGTGAAAAACGTGCCGTTGCTTTCGCGAGATAATTAAAAAACAAGCCTTTGTCCTAACAGACAGCTCTTCAAAATAGTCGGCCTGTATTCCAAAAGGAGTGCAGGCCGAAATTATAAAAAATATGAATATTCTAAAGGAAGCCTTGAACAAATTACAATTTAGGTGGCAACCAAGACATCTGAATCATATTGCAGAAAATATCGTCTTCAAAAAAAGAAATATTTCTTTTTTGGCTATCAATGCACTGTTCAGACAGCAGGAATTTAAGGTAGCAAGAGCTAACGATCACTTTTCAGACAGTTTTATCATTCGTGGAACAGTTCCTGTGCAAAAAAATGACTTATTGCGAACTAAAGAGGATGAATTAATTGTTGTGTTCAGAATAGACCAAAATCAAAACATTATTGTCATAACAGCTTATAGCAAGGAAGATGAATACTAATGAACCAAATCCAAAGGATGATCAAATCCAAAATCTTGAACTCGGCAACCTTAAAAAGTTGGTAGAGGAAGCTTCCTATAGCACATTCAGCAGAGAATTTGAGCTTCCTGAAGAGGACAATAGTGAAGAGACGTTCTTTTCCATGAATATTCATGAAATTGCCGAAAATAAAGACCGGCTTAAAACGAACCAATATTGATTTGTCAGCTCGCTGCCGTCAATAAAAAATACTTATCTTGTCGGGCCTGCCAAAGCAGGTCCATTTTATTTTAACCCAGATCCATCAGAAATCTTATTATGAAAGTTCTGCTTTATATTTTTTTAATCTTTATTGGAAGTACTGCCTGCAATTCCGGACATCAGTTAAAATCTGAAGAAGGCAATTTTTCTGTAAATTTTCCCGGAAAACCTACCGAAAACAAACATCGGATCCCAACCAAAGATGGGAATGAATTGGAAATTTTTGTCTATGCATATCAAAGTCCGGATTCTACAGTAGAATATTTCTTATCTTACAACAATATCCCGAACTTCGTTTCCGCCGACCCCGACAGTATTCTTCAGGGAGCGAAAATGGGTCCGGCACAGCTCATGCGCACTTCAATTATGGAGGAAAAGAAACTGGAAATCAATGGTTATCCGGGATTGTACTTCAAAGGTTTGGGCCTGGATGTGGCTATGATTTATTATATCTATGTTGTTAAAGACAGAATGTACCAGTTGGCTATACTAAATAAGGAACCAAGGGAACCAACAGCCGCAGAGATTAAAAACTTTATGGGCAGCTTCAAACTATTGGAAAAACCTTAATTATCAAAAAAATATAGCTTGTCAAATAATGATAAAAATCTACTATGCTTATTTTTTTATACTCTGTCATCTGCTCTTCAAACCCCAAAAACTCCGTGAGCAACTTATTTGCACTGCGTGAAGCCATCGGGTTCTTAACAAACTCTAAGGACGAGTCTGATAAGAACTTTTAAAAACTTTTTTTGTAAATTTTGTTTCATGAAAAAATAATTATTAAAACCTAAATAAAATCAAATCATGCGTATTCTGTTACTTTTGCTATGCAGCCTAGCGCTGAGCTCTCTCTCAGCACAAAAACTTACTCATCTCAAAAAATTGGACGAGGGCAAATGTCAAATTGCTTTTCCGGTAGAGCCGGTAAAACAGGAACACGAATTTGAAGGCTTTCCTACCGTTTTGTTTATCAGCACTTATAATGAAATTGTTTATTTATTTTCCTATTCTGCCATTCCTATCGAAGAATCTGAAATAACGACTGTATTACATGCCACAAAAGGCGGTTTTCTAAACTCTGTCGCATTGAAAGGATGTAATGAAAAAGAGATTACAAAAAGTAAAATAAAAAGAATACATACAAATGGCATTTCTGTTGAAAATAACCTTTATGTTACCTATGAGGTATTTTATCACAATGGTATTTTATATCAGATTGGTATCATGCAAAAGGATAAATTACCTGAGAACAAATTGATAAAAGCCTTTTTTAAGAGTTTTAAAATATTGAAATAGGAATTCGGTTAGAGATATCTGCAACCTCAATTTTTTTCTTAATGAAATATTATCTGATTGCTTTGCTTTTTACTGTGCAATACAGCTTTGCACAAAATTTTGATTATAAAGTAATTTCTGAAAATCCCAATTTTCAGATTTCATTTCCTGCTCTGCCTGATTCTCAAACTATTTCGCATAAAGAATACTTTGCTGTCCAATATTCTTTATTGAATAAAAAATCGGCCTACAGTTTCAGTGTATTGACTATACAGGACAGTATCGAGGATAAACAATTTGTAATGAATTCAATCCATGTCGGTTTTAAGAAAACTATGGACGTTTTCGTTAAGAAAGAAATCAGTCTGAACAATGGCATTTCAGGTTATTATTACGAAGGAATTTCCAAAAAGGTAAATACCCTGGCACGTTTTAACGTGTATTTCCATGATAACCAAGTTTACTTTTTGGGCCTCAGCCGAGCAGGCCGTATGCCATCAAAAAAACTTTTTGATAAATTCAGGGCTACTTTAATTATCGAATGATAGTGCTGATTTTTTTGAATATAAACGATTAAGGGAGGCCTATTCGGCCTCCC